>JAGQWA010000100.1 GCA_020437725.1 Bacteroidota bacterium
TTTTGGTTTGATATTTTTTCTTGATATCTGAAATACTTACCCCCTTCGTAAGCTGATCAATGGCTTCATTGGTTATTTCACCATCTAACTGCACCCAGTAAGTTCTTGCATGCTCATTTTCAGGATTTAAAAATTGATGGTTTATGGCCTTATCATTGGTTAAAAACAGCAGTCCTTCGCTGTCCTTGTCAAGTCTTCCAACAGCATAAACATCTTTTGGAAAATGGTAGAGCTCGCCTAACAAGCCACTTTTTGAGTGGCTGTCAGTAAACTGACTCAAATAACCATAAGGTTTGTGAAGGGCAAAGTATTTTAAAGGTCTCAACCGTGGTGTAAATCAAAAAGATTATCAGCAACAATTTTAAACTCACTAATAAACCCTTCGGCATTCTTGCTCATGCCCATGGCACCAAACACAGCATGCCGCCCATTAATAAGTTCCATAAACTCTTTACTTGCAATAACTGTTTGTGGCTCAGTAGAATTTGCATCATAAAACTGTGATGCATAAGCTTTTAACGACTCCATTTTCTGCTCAACAAACCCTGTAATATCCACTAAAAAATCAGGTTCAAAATGCTTGAATTGAATGTAGTAATAAACCGATTTGGCCCGCCAAGGCTCTAAGCCAGGGGTTTCAATTTTGTGTAATCCTGCCAAGAAATTCGCTTCTTTCACCATTTGCGAAGCTCGTCCATGATCTGGATGCCTATCATCTGGCGCCGTGGCAAAGATTATTTCAGGTTGGTATTTTCTAATTACTTCAACCAGTTTCATCTTGTTTTCGTGGTTATTCTCAAAAAAACCATCTTGCATGCCAAGATTTTCTCTTACTGTAATACCCAAAGCTTTAGCTGCATTTTCAGCTTCAATCGCCCTATTTTCAACCGTACCACGTGTGCTAAGTTGAGACGGAGTTAAATCTACAATTCCAATTTTATAACCCAATGCTGCATGTTTAGCCAATGTTCCGCCGCAACCTAGCTCAACATCGTCAGGGTGAGCACCAAAGGCCAAAATATCAAGCTTCATTCCTTCTACCATTTAAAACCGTGCAAAGAACGCATAAAGCACATTAACGGCCTTTGATAAGCTTTAGATGTTGAAGAATAACCAAGAAAGTAATTACGGCGAAAAGCCTAAATACTATTTTTGGCCAGTGGAAGGACAGATTTTGAAACAAGATCATTTACTAATTGATGCCATAAAAAATGGTAGCCAAACTGCCTTTGAACGCTTTTTCAAACAACACTACAACCAGCTTTGTGGTTTTGCATTTGGCTATGTTCAAAATACCGACGAAGCTGAAGACCTTGTTCAAAATGCCTTTTTTACCATTTGGCAAAAGCGCGAAAACTTGAGCCCTAATCAAAGCCTTAAAAGCTATGTTTATACGGCGGTTAAAAATGCCTGCTTTAACAAGTTAAAATCACAGAAGGTAAGAGATGAATTTGGCCAGTTGGCAGTTGCCAATGAAGAACACTCTATAGATGCTCAAGAGCTATTACAAGAAGCCGAACTTTCAGAAAGAATAAATGCTGCCATTAATGCTATGCCAACCGAAAGGCAACGCATATTTTTAATGAGCAGAAACGATGGTTTGAAGTACAAGGAGATTGCTGAGAAATTGGGCAAATCCGTTAAAACAGTGGAGAACCAAATGGGAAAAGCTTTAAAATACATGCGTGAAGAACTAGCTGATTTTCTTGCACTTATAATTTTTTTCAACTTTTTTTAATACATGAATGGGGGTAAAAGCAAGTTGAGTTGTTAAAGCTTTAGGAAAAATGAAAATGAGCAATGAACATATAGATTACGACCTGCTTTCGAAGTACTTAGACAATGAAGCTAGTACTGACGAAAGACAGCAGGTTGATGAATGGGTTGCAAGTTCTGATGCAAATGCTCAAGAATTTACCAAACTCAAAAAGGCTTATGCTCTTACTAATATTCCAAGTTTTAATGCTGATATGGCTTGGAATAAGCTATCCAACAGAATTTCTGAAGCACAACCAGCACAAGCAAGTAATGTTAGGCAACTTGGCGCGGCAAAAAGTAACAATAGAATAAAATGGTTTGCTGCCGCGGCAGTGGTTTTAATTGCTGCAATTGTTGGTTTAAATCAGCCATGGAAAACCCAAAAAATTCAATTGGCCGCCACAGAAGAAATTAACAAAAGCCAATCACTTCCAGACGGTTCTACAATAGATTTAAATACAGGTTCAACCCTTACTTACTCAGAAAATTCGTTAAAAAAAGAAAGGCAAGTAACGCTTTCTGGCGAAGCCTTTTTTGATGTGCACAGAGACGAATCAAAACCTTTTGTTATTACCACAGAAGCCAGTGTAATTAAAGTACTTGGCACTTCTTTTAACGTTAATACCAATGGCAAAAACAACGTAGTTGAAATTTTTGTAAGAAGCGGACGTGTTTCTGTTACAGCAAACAAAAGCGGAAGCAGTGTTGAGCTAGTTAAAGGAGAAAAAGCCGTGGTTTATAAAAATAATGGCCGATTAGTAAAACTTAGCGACCCAGTAACCGGTGATTTATTCTGGAAAACAAGAACTCTCGAATTTAAAGACACCGAGCTCGATACAGTTATTGGAGTGCTTCAAAACATCTTCAAAATAAAAATCTCATTAGCTGATTCAACCGCTGGTCGATTACCAATTAGAACCACTTTCGAGAACGAAAAGCTTGAAGACATGCTAAGCACGCTCGCCATAATTAATTGCTTACAGCTCGAAACAAAAGATCAAAAAACATTCATTCTACATGGCAAGGGCTGCAATTAGCATACTCTTTTGTTTTATTGCGTGTTGGGTAATTGGCGGTTCTGAAAATACTTCAGACAACAATCCTTTACAACGCCAAATTGCTATGGAGCCTTTTAGCGGAAAAAGAGAGCAAGCGATGGAAATTATGGCACACAAAGGCAATTTCCATTTTTCATACAACCCGTTGTACATTAACGTCACCGCGCATACCCAAATAAATGAAGGCACCTATTCTGTAGAGCTTTTGTTGGGAGAAATGTTTCGAGGTGAGGTTGAATATCAACTAAATGGCAAGCACATTATTCTTCTTCCAGCCAAGAAGAAAAAAGCAAGTGGTAATACCAATAAACCGAAAAAGCAAAAGCCAGAAGCCACTTTGCCAAAACCTAAACAATACACCATTTCGGGCACCATTACCAATTCGCAAACAGGCGAAATAATAGCTGATGTAACAGTTTATGAATCTAATAAACTGCTTTCAACCCTATCTGATAATTCTGGCAATTACAATCTCACAGTTTCAGCAGAAAATGAATTAGTGCCAATAGCAGTTAGCAAAAAGTCTTTTTATGACACTGTTATTGTAGTTGAACCGTCGAGCATTGAGACGGTTGATATTTCGCTAAGACCCATTAAAATTTATTTAGTTGCAAAACCAAACATTGAGATAAAAATTGAAGGATCTAAAGAAAATATTGATACCCTAGGTGCAGTAGAATGGTTGGTTCCAGAATCTCAACGCGCCATGAGCCAAAACCTTGGTTACGAACTAAAAAGACCAGCTCAAATTTCATTTCTACCATATATTAGCTCAAATAGACGCATGAGCGGAAATACCGTAAACAACTTATCTATAAATGTGCTAGGCGGATATGCTGCCGGCACAAACGGGGTTGAACTTGGCGGGTTTATGAACATAAACCGCAAGCAAATGAACGGTTTGCAAGCTGCTGGATTTGGAAACATAACTGGTGGGCAAGTAAAAGGCGTGCAACTAGCTGGATTCTTTAATCACAATGGTGGAAGCACACATGGTTTCCAAGCGGCTGGCTTCCATAATCTTACCTATGATACTATGAAAGGCGTGCAAATGGCCGGTTTTGCCAATGTGCTACATGGTAAAATGATGGGTATGCAAGCTGCTGGTTTTGCTAATATTACTTCAAAAGATGTTGATGGTTTGCAAATAGCTGGCTTTGGCAACACAAGTGGTGGCGATGTTAAACTCATGCAGATTTCAGGTTTTGGTAACTATGCCAAAAATGTGGGTGGAAGCCAAATTGCCGGTTTTGCCAATTATGCCGATGGAAGTGTTGGGGGCGTTCAGGTTTCTGCATTCATGAATTTAGCCAGCCAAAAAGTAGGTGGGGCACAGATATCAGGTTTCATTAACATGGCAAATGAAGTGAATAAATTGCAGCTATCATCAGTAATGAATATTACGTCTGGCTCAATTCACGGCGCTCAAATAGCTGGCTTAATGAACATTACTCAAGACCTGGATGGAACCCAATTTGGATTGCTAAATTTTGCTGATTCAGTTTCTGAAAAAGGAATTCCAATTGGTTTCTTTTCTTATGTAAACAATGGGTACCACTCTCTGGGAGTTTCAATTAGCGATTACGGGGTTCACCATTTTGAGTTTAAAACAGGCCTTAATAAGTTCTATAACATTTTTGGACTTGGGTATGGCCTGCATGAAGTATCTAATGTACTCTCGTTTGAATACGGAATTGGACATCGCGGCGACCTTAGAAATTGGTTAGTCTATCAAATAGAAGGAACCTTTACCCAAATAGCAGCAACAAGTGTTTCCACACCTAGATTTAACACTATTAACTCTCTTTCTTTTGGTTTCGAATTCTTACCAACCAAATACCTTTCTTTCGAAATAGGCCCATCGTTTAGGCACCAACTTTATGACAACAGCATTCCTGGCATTCAACCAGAATTTGGCAAAAACAAGATTGCTAGCGCTACAATTAATGACACCATGTTTGATGCTTGGGTTGGCTGGGAAACTGGCTTAAAAGTTATTTTTTAAGATCGGTATTAGAGTCATCAACGTAGGCTCTTATAGTTAACTCGATATTTGGATTTAGAGGGTCGCTACAAAACAGGTCTATTTTTTTAGATACCTGCCCACCTTTTTCATACTCAGGTTTAAATTCAATTTCTAGAAAGTTGGTTTCGCTAGGTAGCAAGAATTCAAAAGGCACTTTTGTACTCGTGCACCCGCATTCAGGAATAATTCTCACTATTTTAAGGTTGGTTTTACCTTCATTGGTAATGGCAAATTTGCCAGAAACCGTTTCGCCCATTTTAACCGTGCCCAAATCAAGCTCCATTGGTTCAACTTTAATTTTTGGCGCTTCTTCCATTTGTTTAGGGGTTAAAGCTCCAAAATAAAGTTCAATATCAGCCATTACCATCATTACCTTGCTTGGTTCCACCACGTCGTCTGTAAGCAAGGTGATTTTATCTGTTACAAACCCAAGGTCGGCTCTTTTTACTGCATCGTAATGCACAATAATTTTACCGAAACCGCGTGCTGGCACTAAACCGTTGTTCAAACGTTCGGCTTTAATATGCTGTGGCACAAGCACTTCTCTAATTGTAATGTTTTTATCGCTTTCATTATAAATTCCGAGATGAATGGTATCGTTTGCATTTGAATTTACCTTTCCCATGTAAATCTGTGGCAGCTTAAACCTGAGATTACCGCGTTTAGATGGGTAATTGTCAACCACCGTTCTTTTTCGCGGAAGCACTTCTCCTGTAATAGTTATGAAGTATTTAGCTGGGTTTCCATTGGTTTCTATTGTTAAAACCTTATCAAAAACCCCAGGCCTTAACATTGGGTCAAAAACGGCTTCTACGTAACCACCTTTTCCAGGCGGAATTGAATCTTTGGTCCATTTTGGAGTGGTGCAGCCGCAAGGTGTGCGTACTGTTTTTATGTATAAGGCTTCATTGCCCACATTTTTGAAGGCAAAAACGTGGTTCACCTTTCCACCATCTTCTTTTATTAAACCAAAGTTGTGCTTGTCTTCTCTTAGCTCAATTTTTGGTTGTGAATAGCCAGAAATGGCAATTAATAAAACAACAAGGGTAACAAAAAATCTATTCATTATTTGGCTTTTGGTTGTTGAGGTATATTTCAAGTTTATCGCAATCAATTTTTAGCTCAGCCAGAACTGGTGCATCTACTTTAGGCGCAGTTATTCCTTTATCAAATTCTTTTGTACCCGTAAAAACACGCGCTTCGTCCCAAAGGTTTTGATCTAAAAAACTTTGTAAAAGTTGGCTTCCACCTTCTATTAAAACAGACTGTATGTTTAACTCGTAAAGTTTATTGACAATGCCCTTAGCTGAAAAATCTTTCATAGCAACCCATTTCAAATTGCCTACTTCTTTTTCTAATGTTTCATTGAGAATAATAGTAGGCGCTTCGGTATTAAACAAATTGTGACTTTGGTTTACTTTCAATTTACGGTCAACAAGAATTCGGGTTGGAGACGTACCAGCCCATAATCGGGTTGTTAACGAAGGGTTATCGTAAATAGCGGTGTTGGTGCCTACCATAATTGCTGCCACTTGACTTCGCCATTTATGTACGAGTTGCCTGCTTTTGGGGTTGCTTATCCATTTTGAATTAAAATCGGTGTCAGCAATGTGTTTCTGCGTTGTTTGGGCCCATTTCAGCAATATGAAGGGTCTCTTCTTTAAATAAAATGTGTTAAAAACCGAGTTTAACTCAAAACAGTCTTTTTCAAGAATGCCGAATTCAACTTTTACTCCATTGCTTATAAGATACTCAATTCCTTTTCCGGCCACTAAAGGATTTGGATCTAACGCTCCAACCACTGCTTTCTTAATTCCTTTTTCAACTATTAAATGAGAGCAAGGCGGTGTTTTACCAAAGTGGTTACAAGGTTCTAAACTCACATAAATGGTGCATTTGCTCCAGTCCACATTTTCTGCAACAGAATTTATGGCGTTTACCTCGGCATGTGGGCCGCCAAACATTTTATGATAGCCTTCACCCACTATTCTTTGGCCATGTTTTGCACTGGCATCAGCAATTGTTATTACCGATCCTACCATAGGGTTGGGACTAACATGATTAATGCCTTTTTTTGCCAACTGAATGCAGCGCTGAATAAAAAATGCTTTGGTGCTGATTTCGCTCATAAAAACCGATGCAATCTACAACCATTGGCCAGCTACGGCAACAATTTAAAAAGCATTTAAGCTCTGTTTACACTCCGCGCGAAGCAGGAAATATGGTTGATTGGCTTTTGCAAGATCGATTGCGCCTTAAATATGTTTCTGATCTGGTTTTGCAAGCAAATGAACTAGTTGATGAACACTTGCAAAGTCAGTTGAATGCTGATATGGAGAAACTGGCATCAAACATGCCAATTCAGCATGTATTGGGTTATGCCCATTTTCTTGACCTTAAACTAAAGGTTAACGAGCATGTTCTTATTCCACGCCCAGAAACAGAAGAACTTGTTTCGGAGATATCCAAATTATTAGACGGCAGTACGGGAAAAAATGTTCTAGATATTGGTACTGGTAGCGGCTGCATTCCCCTCGGTTTAGCGGCTGAAAATGCAAATCACAATTACACAGGAGTTGATGTTTCGACCAAGGCATTATCGGTAGCCAAAGAGAATGCTAAGCTCAACAACCTTAAAGTTGACTTTAAATATTTCGACATTTTGAACCGCGACAATTGGAATGAGCTTGGTGAGTTTGATATAATTGTGAGCAACCCACCCTATATACCAGCTAATGATGAATCGAGCCTAGAAATTCACGTTGCTAAACGCGAGCCGCATTTGGCATTGTTTAGTCCAACAGAAAACCCGTTGCTTTTTTATGATGTGATAGGTGATTTTGGCATGAAACATCTATCGACAAACGGTTATTTATTCTTTGAATTGAACGCAGAACTTGGCATCGAAACAAAAACGCTAATTGAAAATAAAGGCTATAAAGCCGAAATAATAAAAGATTTACAAGAGAATAATAGAATTCTTAAGGCGCAAAAACATGATTGACATAAAAGGAAAACACGCCGTAATTACTGGAATAAGTAAAGGAATCGGCAGAGCCTTGGCTAAAAAGCTTTTAGACAATGGGGTAACCGTAACTGGTTGGGGACAATCAGAACCAGATTATAAGCATGAAAATCTCAGATTTATTAAGACCAATGTTAGAGACCAGCATTCAGTAAACCATGCCGCAGAGCAAACATTGGCCACTGGAAACGTTGACTACCTGATTAACAATGCAGGTTTGGGGTATTTCAACTTTCTTGAAAAAATGCCCGATGAGCAAATTACCCAGATGTTGGAAACCAACATTAATGGAGTAATCTATTGCACAAAAGCACTAATTGGCAATATGAAAGCCAACGAAACTGGCCATGTAATTAATTTGTCTTCAACCGCCGGAATTGAAGGAATGCCACAAGTAGCTGTTTATTGTGCTACCAAATGGGCTGTTCGCGGTTTTACCGAAGCATTGTTTAAAGAAGTGCGTAACTTTGGCATTAAAGTAACAGCTGTTTACCCAGGTGCCATTGCCACCAATTTCTTTGACAATACGCCTGGGATGGAACCACATGCCGGTATGTTAGATGTTAATGAAGTGGCAGACCAATTGATAACCCTCATGCAGCAATCACCAAATTTCTGCACCAATCACCTAGTTTTTAGACCGCTACAGCCAAAGAAATATGCTAAGGGTTAGCACTTTGAACTTTTCCAAAGTTGGAATTCAATTAGTTATTTGCCAGAAAAATTTAAGTTGTCTTTATTCAAGGATTACTTTGGAAAAGTTGGCTTGAGCGAAAAAACTAATCGACTACCACCTTCCCCCTGGTTATAAACTTACTCCACCATTTATCGAAACCATGAATGTTCTCTGTAGTTGATTTTGCATCAACTACTTCGTGGCCTTGGTTTACCCATTCAAAAATGCCGCCGTATAGGTTTAGCACATTTTGGTAACCCAAAGAATCTAGCTTCTCTCCTATTTTTTCGCTCCTGTAGCCAATGGAGCAGTAAACTACCACTGTTTGGTGGCTATCTACTTTAGGCAAGTTTTCTGCATCAAATTTTTCGTAGCCCACATATTTAGCACCTTCAATATGACTTACTTGGAATTCTTTCAATTCTCTTGCGTCAAGCAGAACTATTGATTCATTGTTCTGCATCAATTCTGCCAACCGAGCCACCCCAATGGTATCAACAGTTTCATCCAGCAAATTGTCTATTGTGGTTTTAAATGTGGTTGACTTTACTTGCCCACATGAAACAAAAGCCCATGAAAGAAAAAGAACTGACCAGAATATTGATTTACGCATTATCATTTTCAAACACCCGCCTTTCTAATTAGTTGCAAGATGAGCAGATTAACGCAATTGAATTGTGACGAAAAATACAATGATTAAGATTTTGGGTTTCTCTGTTTGCATTCTGAACCATATTAATTGCCGAATTTGCACCAAAGAACTTTTATGTATCGATTTATTCTTTTAGCGCTCATTGCACTAACTGTTGGGTCAGAAACTCAAGCAGGTGAATGGCATGTAATGTCGTCTAATACATGGCGTTTCTGGTACATGCGCAATCCTGATGCATCTGCAACAAAACCTGCCATATGGGTGTATGAGTATGAGCCCGTTTTAGGGATTAGCACACATTATTGGGATGTTGGCTTAAAAGGAAGGATTAAAGACGATGGCTCAGAATATGCTTATCAACCTTTAAGAGGATATGGTTATGGCTTGTATGCTAGGTGGAAACCTAGGGAACGCTTGCAAAAATTAGAAGACAAATTTTGCAATGAAATTGGTAAAATGCTTGTCCGAAACAGTTTTGTATCAGCATCCATTGAACGAACGAACCTTTTTTTAGACAGTATTTATATTTTCACCACCAAGGATAAACACCTAAACAACTTATT
>JAGQWA010000101.1 GCA_020437725.1 Bacteroidota bacterium
TTTTCCGCCTCTAACACTTACTACACTAGATGTAATACTGTTAAAAGGTGCTTGTTCCTGAATTAACCAAATATAGCCTGGATGACCTCCATTTCCGCCATCACCACCATTGGCCCCTGTGCCTGCAACACCAAATCCACCTGTGCCACCAGAGCGATAAAACGTGCCACCGCTACAATATCCTTTACCGCCATAGCCACCAAGGCCGCCAGCGCTGCCTAACTCACCTTTTTCACCAAAAGCACCTTGGGCACCATCTGCATAGAAAATAGGTTTATTTCCGGTATACGCGCTAAAGTCAAAGTTGCCGGCCTTTATGTAGATAGAGCCACCTCCAGCTGCACCTTTTCCAGGTTCACCACCAGTTCCACCATCTTCGCCAACTTGGCCATTGCTACCGTTAGCACCTTGTGGTCCTTTTGATGCTCCACCGCCAGCACCAGGGCCGCCGCCATCACCACCTTTGCCGCCTCCGTGGCCAGATTGGTAATAACCAGGATTACCTAGCATAAACCTGCTGTTTAAATTAGAACCTTGGTAAGTTATGCCTGTTCCAGATGTTTGAGTCCCCGCTGATCCACTAGCGCCGCCATTCATACCTTGCCCTCCATCAAAACCAGCAATTTGGACACCATAGCTGCCCTGAATACACGCTGGCAGATTACAGGGTCCAATACCACCACCCATAGAACCGAGAGGTGTGCCGTGAGTACCAACACCTCCAGTACCTACATTTGTGCTTCCAGCACTGCCTGATCCACCCGTTCCCCACGTAACACCCTCAGGTAAAAATCCCTTACCAGATGCGAGAACCATTCCACCCTTTGAGGTGACTTCAAAGTCCTCCTTAACCATCATGGATAAAATTCCACCTGTATGCCCATCCCATGCACGGCAAGTAATTATGCCACCATCTAAGGTGACACTTTTGTACTCAGCTACTTTTATAATCTGAACCTTGTCACCAGGAGATGTTGAATAGGTATTAACTAATTTACCAAGCAGGGTTATAGTTCCGTTGTTATTGGCAAGCACTGTATGACCTTCGTGAACACCTGGGTTTCCGCCAGTCATTTGAATGATTAATACTTGCCCATTTACAACCCCATGCTTATTATTGGGATCAAGTGTTATAACGTCGTTAGGCCCCGTAGTATTAATACTTTGAATCGCACCCCGGTGTTTATCAATGTATTCAACTGTTCCTTTACCAACCGGCAGGTCTACTTGTCCATTCCCATACCCCAATAACTGAGCAGTTGCAGAATTGGTAATTGTGTAAAGTGAGAAAACTAGGCATGCGCTCATAGCGCGAATAAAATTTAATTTTGTAATCATAACTATAGTGTTAGGCAGCCCTTAAGGCCATTGCTTATTTGCAGATGAGAATGGCTTTTGGGCTGTTTTTATTTAAAACTAGATGCTATTGAGTTTTTAAATTGAAAGGTCGGACTCTTTTGGTTCACTATCTCAAAAAGCTTAACTCCCTTTAAATGTAGGAGTGCTATTATTTCATAGGCATTTTGGTTTGTTCTAATTCAATATTAACGATTTATTATTTCAATTCAAAAAAAAAAAAAAAAACGATTTGTAGTAGTTAAATATACAATGGCCCAAATGGTAAACCTTGCTTGTCTTTTATCATTCAAGCCCCACAGCACCATCCTATATTTGCAGGCTTAAACAATGCTTAGCCCTTAAGGGTTAATAAAGAAAATAGAGAGTTGAGCTCAAATTTCGCACACGATAACGTAGTACCCTACGAGCAAAAAAAAGCCAAGCGCGAGCAAGTTGAAGAAATGTTCGACAACATTTCTGGCAACTATGATTTATTGAACAGACTACTTTCAGCTGGAATTGATGTTAGCTGGCGTAAAAAAGCACTTAAGCTGGTTCAAAACAGAAAGCCTGAGCAAATTCTAGATGTTGCTACTGGCACCGGAGATTTCGCAATTGAGGCTTACAATACTTTAAAGCCTAATAAAATGGTGGGTATTGATATTTCTAACGGAATGCTTGAAGTAGGCCGTGAGAAATTGAAAAAGCGCGGCATGAATGATGTTGAGTTTATTCAGGCAGATAGTGCTGACCTGCCTTTTGAAGACAATACTTTTGATTTGGCCATGGCCGCATTTGGTGTTAGAAACTTCGAGAATTTGCGTAACGGCCTAAAGGGAATGGTGAAAACCTTAAAGCCAGGCGGCGAAATTTTGGTTCTTGAGTTTTCAAAACCCCGAAAGTTCCCTTTTAAGCAGTTGTATTTCTTCTATTTTAAAAATGTTCTACCATTTATCGGTAGAATCATTTCTAAAGACAGCCGTGCCTATACATATTTGCCAGAGTCGGTACAAGCTTTTCCTGATGGACAAGCTTTTATTGATGTTATGGAAGAATGCGGGTTAAAAAACAATACGCAGAAAACTTTAACGTTTGGAATTGCATCGGTTTATCATGGTGTAAAAGCATAAACAATGAAAAGATTTGGCTGGTTGATATGTTTGGTTGCGTTAACTTCATCAGTGAAGTTTGCTAAAGCCCAAACTCAGCACAACCCCTACTACGATTTACGAAAACCATTTGCCTTTCACTTTGGGTTTACACTTGGCACCAATTTTAGCGATGCCAAATACGCTTTTGACGGTTCGTTTTTTACAGGCGACACTTTAAAGATGGTTGATGTTAGCTATGCCCCAGGCATTACATTAGGCCCAGTTGTTAACATGCATCTTAGAGAAAGACTTGATATTAGATCGGTTCCTACTCTAAATATTACTGGTAGAAGCATCAACTACACTTTTAGCGATGCTACGGTAAAAAACAAATCAATAGAATCTGTTTACTTGCAAATTCCATTATTGCTCAAATACAAATCTGAAAGACACGGTAATTTAAGATTCTACACCATTGGTGGTGGTGGTTACGGTTGGGACATTGCATCAAAAGAAGGTAGGGTAAAAGACCCATTTGACCCTGAAGTAACCTTTACCAAACACAACTACTATTGGACGTACGGCTGTGGACTTGACATGTATTTCAAATACTTCAAATTCTCTCCTGAGATTACCATTTCGAACAATTTCAACAACATTTTAGACTTTGATGAAAGTATCTACACTACCACTTTCAGCAGAATCAGAAACCGAATGATTTTGATTTCATTTCATTTTGAATAAACTAAGGAGTTTAAAGAAAAAAGGGTAAGGTTTAAAGGGTTTTTGAATTAAAAAATCCAAAGCGAAAATTGAAAATTCAGAAAACTGAAATAATAAAAAAAGCGACCTGTAGGTCGCTTTTTTTATGCTTTAAACTTTACGTTTTAAACTTTTCACTATTTACTACTTAGCGTAGCTAATAGCTCTCTTTTCTCTAATAACCGTAATCTTAATTTGGCCTGGGTAGGTCATTTCAGTTTGAATTTTGTTACTAATATCGAATGATAATCCATCAGCTGCTTCGTCGCTAACTTTCTCTGCTTCTACAATTACCCTTAGCTCTCTACCTGCTTGAATAGCGTAGCATTTCTGCACACCTTCAAAGCTCATAGCAATTTGCTCAAGGTCTTTAAGTCGCTGAATATAGCTTTCAAATACTTCTCTACGAGCACCAGGGCGAGCACCTGAAATAGCATCACAAACTTGAACAATTACTGAAATTGGGCTGGTCATTTCTATCTCGTCGTGGTGAGCACCAATTGCATTTACAATTACAGGATGCTCTTTGTGCTTTTCAGCCATTTCCATACCCCAAATGGCGTGCGGCGTTTCGTTGCCTTCGTCGGCCACTTTACCAATATCGTGAAGCAAGCCCGCACGTTTTGCATGCTTGGCATTTAAACCAAGTTCTGAAGCCATGGTAGCACAAAGCCTAGCAACTTCTCTAGAGTGTTGCAACAGGTTTTGGCCGTATGATGAACGGTAGCGCATTTTACCAACCAAACGCACCAATTCAGGATGCAGGCCATGAATACCTAAGTCAAGGCAAGTTTTCTCGCCTATTTCCTTTATCTCTTCTTCAAGTTGTTTCTCTGTCTTCTTCACCACTTCTTCAATTCGAGCAGGGTGAATTCTTCCATCGTTTACCAAGCGGTGCAGCGACAGTCTGGCTATTTCTCTTCTAAACGGATCAAACGCTGAAAGCACAATGGCTTCAGGAGTATCGTCGATGATAATTTCTACTCCCGTGGCCGCTTCTAGCGCCCTAATATTTCTACCTTCTCTACCAATAATTCGGCCTTTTACTTCGTCGTTTTCAATATGAAAAACTGAGATAACATTGTCGATAGTAGTTTCAGTGGCAACGCGTTGAATAGAATCCATAACCACTTTTTTGGCTTGACGATTGGCCGTCATTTTGGCTTCATCAACTACGTCTTTAATCATTTGCTTGGCATCATTTCTGGCTTCTTCTTTAAGCAAATCGATAAGTTCTGTTTTTGCTTGTTCAACCGAAATGCCTGCAATGTTTTCAAGCTTGTCTATTCCTTGTTTATGAATCTGATCTACTTCGCGTTTCTTGGCTTCGAGTGCTTCTAGCTTCTTTTCATAATTAGCTAGTTTTTGATTTAAAGAATTCTCTTGTTGCTTAGTGTCTGCAAGGCGCTTATTAAGGGTTTGTTCTTTTTGTTTAATGCGGTTTTCGGCATCAACCATTTTTCGCTCACGCTGAATTATTTCGCTTTCGTATTCGGCTTTTTTCTGTTGAATTTCGGCCTTGGCTTCGCTAATTTTATTACGTTTTTGAATATCGCCTTGTTTTTCGGCTTCTTCAATAATGTTGGCTGCTTTTTTACGAGCTTCTTCTTCTAATTTCTCAACAACTTCTTGGTTGCTTTTAATTTTAGCACCAAATACGGCGCGTGCAATTACGAAACCTACTACAAGGCCACCAACTGCACCACCAGATATAATTCCTATTTCCATGTGTTTTTTGTTTTTAGCACATGGCTGCAAAACCAACTAAGGTTTACTGGTATATGGAGAGCATGCTACGGTTCTAAGTAAGAGTCTAACAGGGTATTAATTTCATCTAACTGTTCAGAAACTCCTTGGTCTTCAATCCAAGATTTAGATTTTATAGTAGCTAACTCAAAGGCCTGCTCCAGAACTATGCGGGCCAATATATCTTTTGTATCTCCACGGTCGTAGCGCCTTCTCAAGTCTTTAATGCGGGCATCAAGATTTTTTACCGCTTTGCGCACTTGCTCCTCTTCATCTATTGAGATTTTAAGCGGAATGATTTTATCTGCTACTTTAACCTTTATTGATACTGTATCTTCCATTTACGTAATAAACACTTAGCTGTTTAACAGCTCAATGCATTTGTCTATTTCTTTTATATAATAATCAATTTTCTTTCTGGTAAGCTCATTAGATCCACCAGAATTTGATGGCTTTTTTGCTATCTGCAAATTTACATTTTTGCTTTCTAAAGTTTCAATTGTTTGTGCTTGTTCTTCAATTTTACGCCTAAGCACGTTGCGCTCTACTTCTAGCCTTTTTGCTTCTGTTTTTAACCTATTAAGTTCATTACCAAGGCGGTGAATTTTTTCGGTTATATCGTTTAGTTTAATTGCAGTGTCCATAACTACTTTCTAATTTCACATCCTGCGCGTTCTAGGGCGCTCATAATCTCACTCATAAAATGCTCTACCTGCTTATCCTTAAGTGTTTTTTCTTCGTTTTCAAAAACAAAACGCATGGCGTATGATACTTTCTCGGCATTCTTCTGAGCCTTATACACGTCAAAACAAGTAAAACTTTTTAAGAATTTGATGTTTAGGCTGCTAATTGCTTTTTCAAAGGTTGAATAAGTTATGTTAGAATTTACCAAAAATGAAATATCGCGGGTAACTGTTGGGAACTTATTTAAGCCTCTGAATTTTACTCTACCAAAATTGGTTGATGATTGAAGTTTTGGCATGTGCAACTCAGCCACAAAAACTTCGGCTCCTATGCCTTTGGCTTTGGCCACATTAACACTCAATTTGCCAATTGTACCAAGTAGTTCTTCATTAACCATTAGGTCTAAACCATACTCAAAATTGCCCTTATTTATAAATGGAATGGTGTTAAAATCATTAATTCCAGCAGCTTGCAGAATGGTTTCAACAACGCCTTTCAAGTAGTAAACATTCAATTTGCTTTTGCCAACCAACCAATTTTCGCTTGCATATTGAAGCCCTGTTACCCATAGCACTAGCTTTTGTGAAATCTGGGTTTCAGTTCCTTTTCTTTCAAATTCATTGGCAATTTCAAAAAACTTTAAATGCTCTTGTTGTCTGTTTAGGTTGTAGGCCAAAACATCTAATCCACTTTCTAAAACTGAGCTTCGCAATCCTGATAAATCATTGCTTAATGGATTGGCAATTAAAACATGTTTTTCGCTTTGAGTAGCGATAAGCGGATTGGTTTTTATTTGATGAAAACCCTGGCCATTAAGTGATTGAACCAATCTAGATTTTATTGATTCTTTCTTCTTAAAGTGGTTTGTTGGTAAGCTTGTAGTTTGATAGTTATTGAGTGGCACATTATTGAATCCATCAATTCGCATTATTTCTTCAACCACATCGCAAGGGCGCGAAACATCGGGTTTGTTGGTGGGAATTTGAAGAACCAATGACTCTGATGATTCATTCAATATAATAATTCCAAGATTTTGAAGAATTTCCTTAACGCGTTTTGGGCTGTAAGAAATACCTGAAAGTCTGGTTAAATACTGCCATGCCAGGGTTATTTCAACTGGCTTCATTTCTTTTGGATATGCGTCTATAATTGCATTATCAATTTGGCCACCAGCATATTCTTTTAAAAGATAGGCAGTCATTTCTAACGCTTCAATGGTCATGTTTGGATCAACGCCACGCTCAAACCTAAATGATGCATCAGTATGAATTTGGTGTTGTTTTGCCCCTTTTCTAATTATACCTGGGTTAAAATAAGCACACTCTAACAAAACATCGGTGGTATTATCTGAAATTCCAGAATGTTTACCGCCTAAAACGCCTGCCAACGCCATTGGCTCTTTGACATTGCAAATAAGCAATTCGTTACCCAGAAGTTCTCGCTCAATATTGTCGAGCGTAATTAATTTTTCACCTTTTTTGGCTGTTCTAACTACAATTTCTTTTCCAGCAACTTGCTTATAATCAAAAGCATGAAGCGGATGGCCAATATTCTGCATTACATAATTGGTGGCATCAACCAAAATATTATTGGGTTGAATACCAATAGCCTTTAATCTGTTTTGAAGCCATTGAGGAGAAGGATTTGCCTTTACGTTTCTAACTAAAAGTGCCGAGTATCTTGGGCAAGCATCGGGGTTTTGTATAGAGATTTTATAATCATTATTGCTATTTGAAACAGAAATACTCAGTTTTTCTTGCTCTATAATGGGTTTGTTTAATACGGCAGCAACGTCTCTAGCTGCCCCGCGATGGTTTGCAGCATCTACCCTGTTTGGAGTTAAACCAATTTCAAAAACAGTATCATTATAAAGCTCAATATGGTTAACCAGTGGGGTGCCAATTGGCAAAGAACTATCCAGCACCATAATTCCATCGTGGCTTTCGCCAATACCCAGTTCATCTTCGGCGCAAAGCATGCCTTCAGAAACTTCGCCTCTAATTTTTCCTTTTTTGATTTTTACTTCATCGCCATTTGGAAAAACAAGTGTGGTACCAATTGTAGCAACCGGAACCAATTGGTTTTGTGCCACATTTGGCGCACCGCAAACTATATGTAAAAGTTCGTCGGCACCAATATCAACTTTGGTGAGCTTAAGCTTGTCGGCATTTGGGTGTTGCTCTACGTGCAGCACTTTTCCTACAACAACACCAGATAAATCAGATTTTAGGGTTGAAAATGATTCAACTTCTTCTACCTCTAACCCTGTATTGGTTAGTAATTCGGCCAATTCATTATCAGATAATGTTACGTCAACATGGCTTTTTAACCAATTAAGCGACAGTTTCATTGCAATACTTGGGTTGAAGTTTTAAGCGCGCAAATGTCAGCAAAAACTAGCACGTGAAGAAGGTTATACCTATTTCTCTGCGGTGTGTTCTCGGTATTTTTTTTCGCCGGCCTCCACTTTTACGTTCAGAACATTTTCTGGTGGTGGCATGGTGCAATTCCATTTGTCGGCATAGGCGCAATAAGGATTGCTTACTGTATTAAAATCGAGAAGTAAAGTTCTTTCGTCTATCTGTTCTGGGTATAAATAGCGCCCATTGATATAGGTGGTTTCACCGTTGGTTTGGTCGTAAAATGGAATAAACAGATAATCTTCAAAAGCAGTATCAAGCGCATCTTTAATGGGTTTAAAGACTGATAATTGGTGCTTTTTGTCTGCATAGGCAAACTGAACAATTCCCCATTTCAACATTTTATCAGAGCTGTCTTTACTTTTTGGTAGCACTATGGTTTGAAATGAATTTAGCAGGTTTAATTCACCCTGCAAACGCCAATTTGCATCAATTGGGAAGTATTTTAATGGCTCAGCGTTTGCTAAATTTTCTTCGCCAAGTGGCGACTTATTGCCATCTAAAAACTCGTGCAGTTTAGCCGCTCTTTGATGCTTTATTCCCTCAACATATTGCTCAATTTCTTGATTTCCGCAAGACATTAGGGCAATTGCCAATAACATGCAAAACAGTTGAAAGTACTTTTTCATTCTATGAATGGACTACAAAAATGTTTACTCTTTCAACTTAGATTGAGCGGCATGCACAACTTCTAACCCACCTGCATGCGTTACAAAAGCTGCTACCGAAAGTTTTTCAGCTTTCCAAGATGTTTTATATGTTTCGCCATCTACGCCCTTTGCAACTGGTATAGAAAAGGTCTTTTTAAATACATCGCCTTTGGCTATGGTTTGCTCTAAAACATCTCCTGTTATGTTTGTTGGCACATATCTAAGCACATGTTCAAAAGAATAATTGCTTACCCAATCTCTGCCATCAAGTTGGTAGTCTTCAATTCCATTTTCTAACACATAAACGGTTAAATATTGTGGCTCATTTACAGATTCATGATAAAATACAGTTATTGTAAATTTTAGCGAGTCGTTGGTTCTTTCTACAAGCTTAAAATTAATGTTGCATGGGCTGGTTTCAGCAATTCTTTCTTCAACAGCTTGATTCCAACTTAAATAAGGCATGTGCAAAACGCCTGGTGCATAGAAATCAAATATTTTTCTATCAACTGCTCCTTTGGGCAATTGACCATCTACTTGCACCAAATTATAAATGGCTTTTGAATCTTCTGATCTAAGATCGTATTTGCTTTTATCTTTTGTTGACGGATCTGTAAAGTTTTGAGGTTCTGCATGTATTGCCACTGGCACAATTCTGCCTTCAAATACAGAATCTATGCGGTGCAACTCGTCAGCAGCCTTAGGGCAGTTCTGGCAATTATACCCGGTAAAATCTTCAATTAAAATGCCTTTTAGTTGTTTTTCGGCAGTTGAATCGGGCCTTTTTGATATTTCGAAACCTCCTGCTGATTTAGGTTTTTGAAAAAGGTAATCGGCGCCAGTTTCTTCGCAGGCGTAAAAGGCTAGTGATGGCAATGCTGCCAACAATAGGTAAAGTTGGATTTTAATTTTCATGCCAATAGATTTAAAAGTTTGTGGTCATACCAAATTTCCAACCACTAAATGCTGGCTCTACTCTA
>JAGQWA010000102.1 GCA_020437725.1 Bacteroidota bacterium
TAACCCCGCAGGGGGCTAAAAACGAAGCACTTCAAATTCTTTCAGCTGTTCTTTTAACTGAAGAAAAGGTGAGAATAGAAAACATTCCTGCCATAAAAGATGTGCTTAAGTTAATAGAGATTTTAAATGCAATGGGGGTTGAAGTAACCAAAATCAACAACAATTGCTATGAGTTTAGAGCGGCCAATATAAATGTTGACTATTTGGGGTCGAATGAGTTTATTCAAATGGGCGGCAGCTTGCGTGGGTCAGTTATGGTAATGGGGCCGTTGGTGGCTCGCTTTGGCCAAACCATTATTCCAAAACCAGGTGGCGATAAAATTGGAAGAAGAAGATTAGATACTCATTTTGAAGGCATTAAACAGCTCGGAGCCGAGTTTACTTATGACGATAAGCAATACGTTTATCGTGTAAAAGGCAAAAAGCTTAAAGGTGCTAATATTTTGCTCGATGAGCCTTCGGTTACTGGAACTGCCAACCTTACAATGGCAGCAGTTTTAACACCAGGAACTACCATTATTTACAATGCCGCTTGCGAGCCGTATAACCAGCAGCTTTGTAAAATGTTGGTGAGCATGGGGGCCAAAATAAAAGGTATTGGTTCTAACAGATTGGTAATTGATGGGGTTGACAAACTAGGTGGCTGCACACATAGATGTTTGCCAGATATGATTGAAATTGGCTCTTTTATTGGTCTTGCTGCCATGACTCAATCAGCCATAACCATTAAAAACGTTCATTACAGCGAGCTGGGCAATATTCCACGTGTTTTCAAGAAAATGGGCATTAAGTTCGATGTGGTTAACGACGACATTGTAATTCCCGCGCAAGAAACCTACGAGATTGAATCATTTATTGATGGCTCTATTCTAACCATTGCTGATGGGCCTTGGCCATTATTTACGCCTGATTTAATTTCCATAACATTAGTGGCAGCCATTCAAGCCAAAGGCAATGTGCTTATTCACCAAAAAATGTTCGAAAGCAGATTGTTCTTTGTTGACAATCTAATTGACATGGGTGCTCAGATTATTCTTAACGATCCACACCGAGCAACTGTTATGGGCTTAGGCCGCAAGAACAGCCTTCGTGGCATAACCATGCGTTCACCAGATATTAGAGCCGGTGTTTCGTTGCTTATTGCCGCTCTTTCTGCCGAAGGCGAAAGCACCATTCACAATATAGATCAAATAGACCGCGGCTACGAGCGTATTGATGAAAGGCTCAACGCACTTGGCGCCAATATTATTCGTATTGAATAGCTAAATGAAGCATTCTATTTGGGTATTGGCTTTTTTAGTGATGGGTTTTGCCCAATCAGGCAATATTCAAATTGGCAAAAAAGTACCTTCAATTTCTCTCAAAAACCCTGATAGAGATACTACCTACCATTTAGATTCTTTGAATGGAAAAATTGTGCTAATCGACTTTTGGGCTAGCTGGTGTGTGCCTTGCAGAGAGTCTAACCCAGAATTGGTAAAAGTTTACCAAAAGTTTAAAGACTTGAAGTACAAAACGGCTAATGGTTTTACCATTTACAGTTTCTCTCTTGATAAAGACATTAACTCCTGGAAAAAAGCCATTGAAGAAGATAAGCTCACGTGGCCCTACCATGTTGGCGACCAAAGAGAATGGCGTAGCCCAATTGTTAAACAATATGGTGTAGATGGAATTCCGTCAAGTTTTTTAATAGATGAAAAGGGCAAACTAGTTATTGCAAATCCCACCATGGGGCAGTTGAAATATGAGCTTTCTAAGCGAAAGCAAAAATGACAGAATGACATTGTTGTTTATTTGGCAACAACTTTGACCTTTGCAGCCCGATAAAAATCAAGACTGAGAAAAATGAGCAAAGAAAAGGAAGTATTACACTCAGAAAATGAGCAAAATGCTGATCAAAACCTTGAAAATGAAACAAATGCTTCAATTAACGAAAATGAAGAAGCATCTCAGCAAGAAGAAAAAGAATTAGGCAGCGCAAACGAGCCTGACGATAAACTGGCAGAATTGGAAAGAGAAAAGACAGAGTTACAGGATAAATATCTAAGACTTTTTGCCGAGTTCGAAAACTTTAGACGCAGAACTATTTTAGAGAAAGAAGACCTTAGAAAACAAGCCAACAAAAACGTTTTTGAAGAGCTTTTACCCGTGGTTGACGATTTTGAACGCGGTCTAGAAACCATAAATAAAGCCGAAGACAAAGCCGCTCTAGAAGAAGGAGTTAGACTTATTTACCAAAAATTTATTGCGCTTCTAGAAAAGAAAGGTGTTAAGGTAATGGAGAGCAAAGAGCAAGACTTTGATCCTGAGCTTCACGAAGCACTTACCAAAATCCCGGCGCCAGATAAAAAACTATCAGGAAAGGTTATTGACGAAATTGAAAAGGGCTATATGCTGCACGATAAAGTGTTGCGCCATGCAAAAGTTGTAGTTGCCGAATAACCTTTACCAATACCAAGATTTAGCACATGTCAAAAAGAGATTATTACGAGGTTTTAGGGGTTGACAAGAATGCCACTAAAGATGAGATGAAAAAAGCTTATCGCAAGCTGGCCATTAAGTTCCACCCTGACAAAAACCCTGACGATAAAGACGCTGAAGAAAAGTTTAAAGAAGCTGCCGAAGCCTACGAAGTACTTTCTAACGACGACAAACGCGCTCGTTACGACCGGTACGGTCATCAAGGCTTGGGAGGCGGTTTTGGCGGCGGCAGTGGCGGCATGAATATGGACGACATTTTCAGCCGTTTTGGCGACATGTTTGGCGATTTTGGTGGCGGTGGTGGAAGTCCATTTGATTCGTTTTTTGGTGGTGGCGGTGGCCGAAGAAGCCGAACGACAAAAGGCTCAAACCTTAGATTAAAAGTCAAACTCAATCTTTCTGAAATAGCCAATGGCGTAACCAAGAAAATTAAGCTTAAGAAAATGGTTTCGTGTGGCACGTGTGGCGGCAATGGTGCTGCCAATGCGAGTGCTGTTCATACTTGCGGAACCTGTGCTGGTTCTGGTCAAGTGCGCAGGGTAACCAATACCATTCTAGGCCAAATGGCTACAGCATCAACCTGCCCGGAGTGTCAAGGTCTTGGAAAAGTAATTAAAGACAAATGCCGCACTTGCCACGGCGATGGTCGTGTTCAAGGCGAAGAAGTGGTTGAAATTCAAATCCCAGCTGGTGTTAGAGATGGTGTGGAATTAAGTGTTTCTGGAAAAGGAAACGCAGCGCCACGCGGCGGTATAAATGGCGACTTACGTGTGATTATTGAAGAAGAAGAGCACGAAACACTTACCCGCGATGGCAACAACGTAATGTACGATTTGCACGTGTCGTTTGCAGATGCAGCCTTGGGAACCGATGTTGATGTGCCAACCATTGATGGGAAGGCCAGGATTAGCATTCCTGCAGGAACACAAGGCGGTAAAATCTTTAGGTTAAAGCATAAAGGCATTCCAGATTTAAATGGCTACTCAAAAGGAGACCAGCTAATACACGTAAACATTTGGGTACCTAAAAAGCTAAACAGCGAAGAGAAAAAACTAATTGAAAAGCTTCGCGGATCAACCAACATGACCCCAGACCCAGATAAGCACGAAAAAAGCTTTTTCGATAAGGTGAAGGAGATGTTTAGTTGAGAGCGGTTAGACGATAGTCGATAGACTACAGTTTTTTAGTGAACAGTTAACGGTTCACAGTTCACGGCAACCCAAGCCCAGTCGCTACGCTCTGCGTAGTGACTTATTATCACAAGCGTCTCCGGCGCGAGTTGACATGGAATGGAATTTTGGTTAGTTCACGGCAGTCGGTTCACAGTTCACAGAATTATACCACATAGTGACACTAATGAAGGAAGGTGTCCCTGTTGCTAAGCTCTGCGTAGTGAGCAACTATCTCAAGCGTCTCCGGTGCGAGAAAATTCAACTTTCTTGAATCCACTCACATCAAAACCCATATACTCCACTCTATTGTTCGTATAACCATAGTATTTTAGGATATTGTGGCCAGAAATAACCTACAGCAATGAAACACCCACTTTTTCTCGTAATTGTATCATGCATTCTTCAGCTGAATTCAAGGGCACAGGAAGTGTACAAGTATGATACATGGAGACAGTTCAGAGCCACGTTAATTCATAATGATGTTTTACTTGAAAATCCAGCATATTTTCAATCAGATGCCAAATGGTTAGTTGGGATTCAGCGTTACAGGGAATATGATAAACTGTATACTACCGGGGTGAAGTTTTGCTCCAAAAATTGGGGATATGGCATTAATTCTGAAATCCGGAACAACGACTATACAAGATTCGTTTCAATTATGCCTACTGTGCTTAGGAGATTTAGGGTTGGCGAAGAGCTTGAAATGGCTGTCGGTCAGAGTATTCGTTTTAGGCGTTTTAACAGTCCCGTTGGAACTGGTGCCAATGTTTGGCCGCCTGAAGCATATTTAAACACAAACATTTTTCAGTCAAATTCTGGGGCTTGGCTAAACTATCAAAAATTTCATGCAGGTCTACTATATGAGCATACGTTATCCGTAAACGACAGGTACCAAAATGTAATTAAAGACAATTCAAATGCAGGTTATCTGCAATTAAATATGGGTGGATCTGTTCGTCCCATTTCATGGCTTGATTTGCATCTGGAAGCAGTTTCATGGTTTGATGGAAACAGGCTAGGTAGGTCTGCACAAATTATTTTTGAGTTAGAAGAATTGATTGGTCTTGGTATCTGGTGGAGAGACGGGGTATTGAACTTTTTTGGAACTCTGACTTATAAAAATAGATTGGAGTTTAATCTACAATACACACCTAGCAGGATGAGTTATGATGCTTTGGCCTTGGGATTAAATTTTAGGATTTAGTCTTCACCTAAAAAACAAGTCCCGTTCTTCTTCAACCCTGATTTTATAATTGTTGTATTGCACAATTATGCCGCTAATACCTAGGTAGCCAAAAATGGGTAATAAAATTACATGAATAAACAAAGGCCATAGAATCATGGCCCTTTCATCTTGCGGAAGTGTTGATTCGCCATAGGCCATTATAACCCATATGGAATGAAATACGCTTAGAACGAATGCAATAAAGGCAAATGCTACAAACAGTTTGTCGAAGAATGGATTCTCAAAAAACATGTGGAGCACAATCTTCTTGTTTCTAAAATCTTTATAGGTCATTTTAGAGAAGTCTTCTACTTCATCTTCAAGCTTTTGATCGTATTCTACATCGCCATAATCATCAACTGGCTGCATTTCTGACGATGTGCCGAAATTATGCAACCTGTCATATTTGGCTCTTTTAACAGGATCGGTTAGAATTTCGTGAGCTAAATAGGCTTGTTTGAAATAATACTTGGCATCACGATCAGTATTTACACTGGGATGATAATATTTAGCCTGTTTTCTAAACGCGCGCTTAATCTCTTCAGTAGTTGCGTTTCTCGAAATTTCAAGTTGGTCGTAAAGTGAAGCCATTGTAGGCAGGGAAGGTAAGGAAATAGTTGATAGACGACAGTCAACAGACCACAGACTACAGTTTTTTAGTTATCAGTTGTCGGTTGACAGTTCACAGAAACCCAAGCCTAGTCGCTACGCTCAGCGTTGTGACTAAATATCAAGAGCGTCTCCGGCGCGAGTGTACCATGATCCACTTATTAAAAACACAGACCATGGCATAAAACATTTAGCGCTTCACCTTTTCAAAATCTATTAAGAAATGATCTACGTCCCAATTGAAATCTTTGGAGTTGCCAATTGTAAGCTCCTGTGTTTTCCATTCCCTTGTTGGAAAAAGCCATTGGTATTCGACTAATTCGTCGTTAAAAAAATAACGAACGGGCGCATCAAAAGCTTCTAACTCGCCAGCATAGCGATAATGTAGCACTGATTGGTCTCCTGATTTGGTGAAGTAATACTCAATTTTTGGCAACGAAGCGTAATTGAGATACTGGTTAAAAAAGTCTGTTAAGTCTTTATCAAGCTCACGAGATAGGTATTCAACAACATCTTTGGTGTAAACTGGCTTAAATGCAAACTCTTTGGTCATACCGCGTATGGTTTCGAACCAAAGCGAGTCGTTTTCTACCAAGGTTCTAAGCGTGTGCAGCATCCAAGTGCCTTTGTAGTACATATCGGCATCTGGCCACGCATTAAAATTCACATTATAAGGCCCTTTAATGGGCATTTGATTTTTGATTTTAGCGCGTTGGGTGTTGAGGTATTGAATTGCCTTTTGTTTAAAATATTCATCTCTTGGCATTCTATCAAGAAATGGAATTGGTTGAGCACAGCTAGTGCTATATTTTTCTTCATCGTGTTCTAAAAACATGGCTTCCAAGTAAGTCGTGAAAGCTTCATGTATCCATAAATCCGCATGATCTCCGCAAGAAATGAGATTGCCAAACCATTCATGTCCTGATTCATGTAATGTGATGAAGTCGAACCAAAATTCATTTAGTTTCTGGTTATTTCCATAGGCAATAGCGCTTTGGTGTTCCATGCCCCAATAGGGAGCTTCTACCAATTTATATCCATCAAGTTCAAATGGGTATGGGCACAGAATGACTTCAAGTTCCATTAGCACTTGATTACCATAGTGATAGTCGAATTTCCATTTGTTTATTGAGTCACGAGAATTAATCACCCAAAAGCTCGGTGGCTCAAAATCAGGATTCTCTGAAAAATAACCACCACTTGGATAGTAGAATTTCTCTGGATATTCCATGCTCACATAATCCCCAATATAAAAAGTCACATTGTAGGAATTAATAGGGTAGTGTATGTGCCAGTGGTAGGTTTTATGTAATTGGTCAGGATTGGTTTCTCCTGCCTGCTTACCATTCGCAACCGCCACTAAATCTTTCGGAACTGTGTAGTGCAAATGCATACTGTCTGGCTCATCGCTTAAATGGTCTTTGCAGGGCCACCATGAGCTGGCACCTAAACCTTCGCAAGCCACTGCTACCCAGGGTTTGCCTGTCATGGTGTCATTGGTCCAGATAAATCCACCATCCCAAGGTGGTTTTTTGGCAATAATTGGAGAGCCACTATAGGCCACTGTTATCCAATATTTTTTTTTGGGTTTGAAAGTTTCATAATCAATGAAAATTACATTTCCTTCTCGTTTAAATGGCAATTCTGTCTTTCCAAAAAGCTTGATACTTTCAATGGCTAAGTTTTCAAATAAGTCAACTTGAATTCGGTTGCGTTTAGCGGGAACCGTGAAGTGAATTTGGTTCTCACCAGTTATGCTTTGTTCTTCAATATTGAAGGCAACTGACAGGTCGTAGAAAAACACATCATAGTCGCGCTGTTCCGTAATTTTTCCTCTTAAGGAATCGGCCCGGGTAAAAGTAAAGGTGTCGAAAAAATTGGGTTGGGCGTAGAGTAGGCTAGGTGCTAGAAAGAATAGGATGAGCCACTTTTTCATGTAGCGAAGCTAAGTTTTAGTCGACAGACCGCAGACGATAGTCCACAGATATTGGCTTTTTTAGTTCACGGTTCACGGTTCACGGTTCACAGTTCACGGTTCACGGTTCACGGTTCACGGTTCACAGTTCGCGGTCTTTAAAAACGACGTCACGCCGAGGCTTAGAAGGCGTCTGCGAATGTGCGGTTTGGCGCTTCTTTCTCGGTGTAGCGCGTCTTCTAGTATTCTATCCCTACAGCGGTGTGTCGACATAGGTTTAATGGTGTTGTTTAATTTTTTCTACCAAAATTGACTTTTGACATAAAGACCTTATACTGTAGAACATTCTAGGTTTTCCTAAAAGCACGGTATTTTAAATTCACCAATTTTTTTCCAAATTGCTCAGTTTCAATTAATTCAAACTGGGTTTCTTTTGGTTGGTTCGGAAAAAGTTTAATACCATCACCAAGAATTATCGAAACAACATTCACGGTCATTTCATCAACCGCATCAAAATTTAAAAATTGAGAAATTACTTTTCCGCCGCCAACAACCCACACGCCTTTTTTACTTTCATCTCTGAGTCTTTCTATGGATTTAAGATCTAGCTCGGTTAAAAGCTGCGTGTCTGCTGTTTTTATTTCTAGGTTCGGATTATTTGTTAAAACATAGCATTTTAACCCATTATAAGGCCAATCTACGCCAAAGCCTAATACTTCTTGGTAGGTGCTATTTCCCATTAAAATTACATCAACGTAATTAATAAACTTGGTATAGCCACCATCACCTAAATCTTCAAGTTCTTGCTGGTTATTTGGGTCAGAGCCTGGTAACCAATCTAATGCGCCATTTTTCCGGGCAATGTATCCATCAATACTACAGGCAATAAAGAGTTTTATTTTACTCATTTGTTGGGGTTCAAATTGGCCAAAAGTAGCAAAGTGCAAATAGGCTTTTGTAAGTTGCTACCACAAATTTTTAGGCATGAGTAAAGAGTATAGCAATGGTGAAATTACAGTAGTTTGGCAACCCACACTTTGTAAACACGCAGCCGTTTGTGTTAAAACCCTTCCAAACGTTTATAAACCAAAAGAAAAACCGTGGATTAATGTTAACAATGCAACATCGCAAGAATTGCGAGAGCAAATAAACAATTGCCCTTCAGGCGCGCTTAGTTATAGAGAAAATGGCTAATAGGTTAAAGGTTAAAAGTGGAAGGTTTTTAGGATTGCGTAAATGACGAATAAAATCAAGTCTTTGAGATTAAAGGGCATTTTAATTTATGTAGGAGCAATTTTTTTGTTTCAAGAAATGGTTTTTAGGTTCTGTTTTCCTTTGCCAGAACTCAGTAATTTTAATAGAATTACCTATCAAATTCTTGGCAACAATGCAAATAGCCAAGCTTATTTGCGAAATGGAATTAGAACCTGGCAATCGAGCTTAGACACCAACGCTGTTTTTGATCATAAACTTAATAAATATGGTTACCGAGATGATGAATGGAAGGTGAAAAAACCTTCGGGCAAGAAGCGAATCTTCTTTATTGGCGACAGTTTTGTTGAAGGCATGATGGCTAATCAAAACCAAACCATTAAACAGGGCTATATAAATGCGGCTGAAAAAGAGGCCGATAATCTGCAAATTTTTAATTGTGGAATGATGGGAATTGGGATGAACGAATACGTGAAATTTATTGGCGATGCCGTTCCTGTTTTTAAACCCGATGAAGTGTACTTAATTATGTATGCCAATGATTTGGCTTTTAAAGATCAATATCATCCAACCAAAATTCTTGAACCAACTTATCATTCATTTATAACACCTAGATTATTTACCATAGCCTCGCAAATAGGCAAAAACAATCAAATTCCTTTTAAGTTTAACCCGCCTGTTATACCATATTTTAAAGCAGTGCCCGATTCAAGCAATCAATGGACATTTCACGAAAACACACTAAAAGCACACGTAACCCCAGTTATTGCCGATGCCATGAAAGCGGGCACGTTTAACTTTTTTAGGTTGAATTGGATTTTAGAAGAAGAAAAGTTCTTGAAAATGAAGCCAAATATTGGAGTGCAATTGCAGTTTATAAGAGATTATATGGCCAGATATAAATGCCAATTAAAGGTGTTTTTTATTCCATCAAGAAGTCAGGTGAGTGATTATTACTATCAATTCGAAAAACAAGCCTGTTTGGTTAATTGCCCAGATTTTATGAGCCTTAAAGGGCCAGAGTATCAAATAGCGCAAAATACATTGG
>JAGQWA010000103.1 GCA_020437725.1 Bacteroidota bacterium
GCTGAAAGCGTTTGGAAAGACAAGTTCTTTACCATTGGCGGTGTGAAAAGAAGTCTTGATGAGATTGAAAACCAAATCTTGAGAAAAGACTTTACTGAGCCTAGAATCCATTTTGCTATTAATTGTGCTTCAGAATCTTGTCCAAAACTTTATAACCAGGCATTTACGGCTGACAATCTTGAAAAGAACCTTGAGAAGCTAGCCAAGGGCTTTGTAAACGATACCAAGCGAAATAAAATAACTGCCAGCAGCATAGAGATTTCTGAAATCTTCAGCTGGTTTAAAGACGATTTTACCAAGAGTGGAACAGTTATAGACTATCTTAATAAGTACTCAACTACCAAGATTAACAAAGACGCCAAAATCTCTTATTTGAAATACGACTGGAGTTTGAATAAGCAGTAAAGACTTATCTCAAATAAAACTTCAAAACCTGTTTCCTGACTTCTGAATTGAAAACAAGAAGATAAATCCCATTTTCAAGCCCATATCTGGACAATGAAATTTCATTGTCGTTTATCTCATATTCACCAACCTGATGGCCGTTTATACCTATTAAACTAAATGATGAACCAATAATTCTGGGATTGGCAATAAGCAATGGTTGAAGGTTCTCATTATAGGCAATTGAAATCAACTCATCAGCACCTTTTAAGTTGATCTGAATAGTAGATGTTCTTCCTTGAAAACCCAATTCAAGCGCATAATAATTTAGTTGATTAGTAATAGGGAAGGAGTCTACAAAAGAGTAGCTTTCTGGTTGCGCATTATTGCCACAAACCCCAACTATTTCACCAATTTGAGTAAAGGTTGAATCAAGGTGCTCTGCTCTATACACTTTAATGCCATTACAAGTATTTCCCCCTTTAATGGTCCATTCTAAATACACCCAATCGTTTAAAGGAGATGCAATAAATTTTGAAAGAATGGAATGTTGGGCAGCTGCAAGCGTTGAAGAAACGATCAATATGATAACTCCGGCAATTCGCATGTGATTCTAATGCAAAATCGGTTCAAATGGTTCAACTAACTATAATAATAGGCTTCTAAATTCCTTACTTGCTCTTTGGTGCCAAGCACAATGAGTTTTGAGTGCTCGGTCATTTTTTGGTCGGCTTGCGGGTTAATTACGTAATCACCATTCGACATTTTAAATCCAATAATGTTGGCGCCGGTTTTACTTCTAATATCCAGCTCGCTTATGGTTTGGTTCACGAACTTGGGGTTAATCAAGTCGATAGATAATTCAGCAATTTGAAATTCGTTTCCACGTTGGCCAGTAATTAAATCTACAAACTCAACAACGTCTGGCTTGGTTACCAAATAAGCCATGTGCGCTCCACCCACTTTATCGGGCATAATAACATTATTGGCACCGGCTCTTCTCAACTTATCTTCTGAAGTATCGTTTCCGGCGCGGCTAATAATGGTAAGTTCATTTTTCATGTGCCTGGCAGTAATAACCACAAATACGTTTGCGGCATCGTCAGGCAGAGTGGTAATTAAGGCTTTTGCATGTTCAATTCCGGCTTCCTGCAACACGTGGTCCTGGCGTGCATCTCCTTTAATATGCATTATTGGAAAATTAAAAAGCGAAGAATCAATGTCATTCTTTTCAATTACAACAAAAGATTCTCCATGACCGTGTAATTCCATGCAGGCTTGTCGGCCATTTCTACCCAAGCCGCAAACAATGGTGTGGTTTTTCAATTTCCGTATCTTTTTTTTGGTTTGAAAACGCAAGTATTCATCTCTTAATTCACCATCTACTAAAAGCCTTGTAAGCACGGTTATGGTGTAAGTGAATATACCCAGATTGCCAATAATGAGAAATACACTAAAAAGTCTTCCAGCGTCGCTAAGTGGTTTTACTTCATTAAATCCAACGGTTGAAAGTGTTATTACCGTCATAAAAAGGCTTTCCATAAACGTCCAACCTTCAACCACCATGTAGCCCGCTGTTCCAATAAATATACTGGCTATAAGCAACCAAATGGCCAAGTAAAGTTTAAATCTAAGTGGATTGGATTTTAAAAGTCCCATACTGGGTTTCTGCGCTTTGTGCGAATATAACGGCGAAGGTCTTTCACAAAAGCCAATATGAGATATAACACAATAGGCGAGCCCAAGCCTAGAAAAGAGATGTACACAAAAAACAACCTGATTTTAGATGTGGCAATACCCAATTTATCGCCCAACGACCTGCAAACACCATAGGCATTTGTTTCTAGAAGTGCTTTAATTCTGTATTTGTCAATCATGGTTTAGCTTCTTAATAGTGCGTTTCCAATAGCACAAGATAAACATTTTTTGGTAGCGCAATAGGTTTTCATTTGTTGAATAATGCCTTGAGATTCAAGCGCAGATGCAGAACGTAAGCCTAGCTCGTTAAAATATTTGGTGTACTTATTTGTTTCAGGTTTTAACACTTCTAAAAGTTCAGAAGACTTTTCTATTAAAGCTTGATTTCCTTTATGTTGGCCATACGCATAGCACAATGGTGCTATAACATTAATGATGATTGATTCTATGCTGCTTTTGCCCAGTTGCTTTTTAACTGTTTTGCTTGAAATTGTTCCAACCCTATATCTATTGTCCCAATAAGCAGAAGCCGAAACATTGAGCAGTTTGTAAATGTCTTGAACGGAGTAATTCTTAATCAAATTCTCGAAGCTTACCGTTATGCTGTTAAACAAAGCGGCCGCTTGCCCCAATCTAACCGTTGGAAAGTTGGCTGGGCGCATTTTTGAAAACTTCCAATTCACCGCAGAGAGCTTGTTCAAGTCATGTTTCAACTCAAAATGTTGGAAGTCCTTTTGCATTTCAAGCTCCACCGGGTTCTCAAAAATGTCGTCTAAAAAACCAGCTATGCCCAAGAATAGCGTTTCTAACATCACCAAATCATGGCTGTATTTTCTTATTAATTTGAATGGTAATCGATTGCCAAGCTCTTCAAAAGTTTCTTTGTTTACAGGCGAACCAAGGGTTCTGAGTACCAAACTATAAAATACCTGATCCCAATCGTAGGTAGTAGCTTCTAATAGCTCATTTATGTTCTTTGCTTTGGTTTCAATTCGTTCTAAAGCAGCCCTTGTAAGTTGTTGATTCAAAACGAATTTGTCAACACTGGCAATTTGGCTCTGGCAGGGAATGGTATGAATGGAATTCATCAACAACTCATACTGCCTAATTACCGTCTTGGGGATTTTGCCTTTTAACTCAACTGTTGGAATATCAAGTTCAGCGTCATGCTCATAAACTACATGAAGAATTACATTCTTATATGCATCATCGTTTTGGTGGTTATGCCTAAACCAGTCAGAAGTTTTTAAATGAATTTCAACGTTTCCGGCCCAAAGTGTATTGCCAATTTTAAGCTTGGCGTTTAGAAAATCTGGCCCAGCATCATGATTATGAACGCCGGTAGATTGAATAGCCACTGGTTCACCAGAAATGGTTTCAATGGCAGAAGGTTTCAGCAATTTCTGCTTCCACAAATAATGAAGAAAGTCCTCATTAAACATCTTGCATCAGTTCAATCATTTCGTTGTGATAGGCTTCAGCGCTTTCTTTTATGGCGCGCTCAAAATTTTGCGCATTGTTTCCGCTATAAATAATTCCACGAGAAACATTCACCAGCAAGCCAACGTCTTTGTTTGCGGCCTTGTTGTAAACAGCTGAAAGGCTGCCGCCTTGAGCACCAACTCCAGGAACCAAAAAGAAATGATTCGGCGCTATTTTTCTAATATTTTCTAGATCTTGTTCTTGCGTAGCACCTACTACAAACATGGTGTTGTTATCAGTGCTATTGGCTGCAATGGCTCCAATTACTTCTTCAAAAAGGCGATTGCCATTTTTTAGTTCAAGCTGTTCAAAATCGTTAGCACCTGGGTTTGAAGTTAAGCCCAGCACAATGGCAATTTTGTTCTCAAATTGCCAATAAGGTTCAATGGTATCAATGCCCATATAAGGGCTAACTGTAACCGAATCAAAAGGCACGGTTTCGAGAAAAGTCTTTGCGTATTGGTTAGCCGTATTGCCAATGTCGCCACGCTTGGCATCGGCAATTGTAAAGTGAGTTGATGGAATATAATCCAATGTTTCTTGCATGGTTTGCCAACCTGCTACGCCCATGCTTTCGTAAAAAGCGGTGTTTATCTTATAGCTTACGCAATGCTCAGCAGTAGCATCAATTATGGCTTTATTAAAGGCCAAAATGGGGTTTTGAGCCCGTTTAAATGAAAGTGGAATTTTGTTTAAATCAGAATCTAGTCCAACACATAAAAACGATTTTTTGGCTTTTATGTGATCTGTAAGTTTTTGTTTAATCAAAGCTTGCTACAATTTTGGCGTTTCATAAGGAATGATAGAACTTACCACTTCGTTGCTCATGTTTCCAGCTCTATCAAAGAGCTTAATTCTATATTTAGTGGTAAGTACCGTATCATATGGAGTGCCCCAAGGGCTAATGGCTACACGTATTTCTCCACGAATAGCTTTTTCTTTATCAGATTTATTTAATCTAGGAAAGCTGTAATTGAAATTTAAAACAGTATCGCCGCCAGCAGGATTGTCATATTCTCTAGTAAACTCACCTTCGTTTTCTTGCCAGTATTCAATAAAAATGGCTTGTCTTAACGGTGGTTCATCTAATCCCATATAAATCGAATCACCTTCGTCTAAACCCAAATCGCCATCGCCATCTATGTAATTAATAATTAAATACAACGAGTCTGACTCCTGGTCGCTTTCAGCATATTCTATATAATATGAATTCCAAGTAATTTCTGGCTCAGGTGGATATTCAGTTTGGTCGCATGCCCAAAAACCAACAGCCATTGCAGTTGCTAGAAGCACAAGAAAGGCGTTTTTAATCATTCTAGATGGTTTGGTTTGCATGTATAACGTGTCAAATTTCGGTGCTGTTGCACTTATGTAAAAGCAAATGACAAACAATTATGCTTTTTGCGGTTCAATAGTTCAATATTTGCTCGCCAATTGTCAAAATGAATAAAACTGACTTTGTCAATAAAATCTTCAGCTTAAAGAAATCTGATAGCGATTTTGAAGCACTTGCCTTGCAAGTTTTTGCCTATCAGTTTCAGTCTGTTTCTGTTTATAATCAGTTCTGTAGTCATCTTGGTAGAACGCCAGAGAATGTTAATTCAATTTCAAACATTCCATTCATGCCCATTCAATTCTTTAAAAAGCATGAATTAGTTGACCAAAATCCAGTGCAAAAAACATTTCTGAGCAGTGGGACTGGTGATTATAATCAGCGGTCAAAGCATATGGTTGCCGACTTGAACGTTTACAACCAAAGTGCTCAAAAAGCATTCGCTCATTTCTTTGGCAGCGAGCCCATTAAAATTCTTGCGCTTTTACCCAATTATCTGGAGCAAGGCGATAGCTCTTTGGTGTATATGGTGAATCAATTTCTTTATCAACCGCATTGTTCTGGTTCATTCTACGGTGCTGATTATGAGCAGTTAAATGCAGATTTGAAAATTGCCATAAAGAACGGGGAGCGTGTTTTGCTATGGGGAGTAACTTATGCCTTGCTTGAGTTTGCGGCTCAATTTCCTCAAGATTTATGCGGCCATTTTGTGTTAGAAACTGGTGGTATGAAGGGCAGAAGGAGAGAACTAACCCGTGTGGAAGTGCATGCCGAACTTACTTCAGCCTTTAATCTTGAAAATGTATGGTCTGAATATGGTATGACCGAGCTACTATCTCAAGCCTACTCAAAAGGAGATGGAATCTTTAACACTCCGCCGTGGATGAAAATCCTATTGACTGACATTAATGATCCGTTGGGAATAAAATCCCATGGCAAATCAGGCAGAATCAACGTAATAGATTTAGCTAATATTCACTCGTGCTCATTCATAGCAACCGATGATTTAGGCTGGTTAAAATCAGACGGTAGCTTTGGCGTTATTGGAAGAATTGATGGCAGCCAAACCCGTGGTTGTAACCTGCTTAGACTTTAAGCTTCTACAGGTTTTCTTCTGCCTTGCGGCACTACATGTCGTTCACTATGGTAAGATGATCTAACCAGCGGTCCAGACTCAACATAATCAAATCCAATCTCGTAGCCAATGTCTTCGTACTTTTTAAACTGTTCTGGTGTAATGTATTCTTCAACATTCAAGTGCAAATGCGTTGGTTGAAGATACTGCCCAATAGTTAGCACATCGAGACCATGTTTGTGAAGGTCTTCCATTAATCTTATTACTTGCGCTTCAGTTTCGCCCAAGCCCACCATAAAGCCTGATTTGGTTCTTGCACCAGCATTCTTTGTTCTTAGAATCTGGTCTAAACTGCGTTGGTATTTGGCTTGTGGACGCACTTTTCGGTAAAGTTCTTCCACCGTTTCCATGTTATGAGAAATAACTTCTGGTTTAGCGTTAACCACTAATTGCAAAGCTTCCCAGTTGGCTTTAAAATCAGGAATAAGCACTTCAATTGTGGTTTGTGGACTCAGTGTCTTTAGTTCAATAATGGTGTCAGCCCAAATTTGAGCGCCGCCATCAGGTAACTCGTCTCTGTTAACTGATGTAAGTACGCAATGTTTCACTTCCATGAGTCTTACAGCTTCGGCAACTCGCTGTGGTTCATCAGTATCAAGGGTCTGCGGGCGCCCGGTTGCTACGGCGCAAAATGAGCAGCTTCTGGTGCAAACATTACCAAGTATCATAAAGGTAGCTGTGCCTTCGCCCCAGCACTCGCCCATATTGGGGCATTGTCCATCTTCGCAAATGGTATGCAGTTGGTGTTCTTTTACCAAACTTTTAACATGGCGATACTTTTCGCCTTTAGGCAACTCAATTTTTAACCATTTTGGCTTTCGGTGCCTGTTTTTTTCTTCTATTACTGGTAATTCTATCACGGAAGTAATATCAATTTACCAACGTTGGCCTTTAGGGCTAAACGTGGCATAAACATTAATAAAGTAAGGTGTGTTTTCTTCGCTATAAGCCATTATAGGAACCTTAGTGGTATAAACATCTGCCATAACACCAAGTTCTAAAAATTTATAGGCGTCTTCTTGTTTTCCCCATTCAAAGCTCAAAGCAGCCTTTGCCGAAACACCCGGGTAAAACTTCATTTCATTTAAGCCTTTATACCATGGGCCCGAACCTTCAATAATCCTAGGGTCTTGGTGTAGAACAGGATCAAAACGTTGAATTTCAGCGGGCTTTGTGGCCGAAGTATAAATTCTCAAGTAAATGGGTTTGGCCATTGTAGTATTTACACCGGCCAGCCAATTAAAAGATAGCCTAACACCAAGTGGATGCTCAAAATCTGCAATTATATACTGGCGGCCATAGAAGAATCGGGGAATAAAAATGTGGTTCAGCTTTCCAAAAAAATAAAGCGATTGCCCAATGGAATTACCAACTGCAAGCTGTTCTCGCTTATGTTTCATGGTTAAACTAAAATCAAATTCAAGAATTTGACGCTTGTCGTAAGTTATGTTCTTGTATTTGCGAACATTAAAACCATAACCCTTTGTATGAGCCATAAGGCCAAAATGCATGTGGTTTTGGTAAATACCACGTTGCTCTGTTTGAGCCTTTGCTGGCAAAGCACAAATAATAAGTGCCATTGCAACAACAAAACCGATATTTACTGCTTTAAACTGCAAATTGTTATGCTAACTTCAAGGTTACTTTATAAAGGCGAGTTGAGAACCGAATTGGTTCATGAAAAATCTGGCAACAAAATTTATACTGATGCTCCTACCGATAATCATGGCAAAGGCCAAGCTTTTTCTCCTACAGATTTGCTCGCCACCAGTTTGGCCAGTTGCATGCTCACCGTTATGGGAATAAAAGCGAATCAATTGTCAATTAATTTAGAAGGAAGCTCAGCCACAGTAGTTAAAACCATGGCAAGCAATCCAAGACGCGTAGCTGAGATTAATGTTGAATTGAACCTACCCAATTCGCTTGAACCCAAACATAAAACCATTCTTGAAAGAACTGCTCTTGAATGTCCGGTAGCTAAAAGTTTGAGTAATGAACTAATTCAGCGAGTAAAATTCAACTACACGAACTAATTACATACTTTTTTGAACTTGTTCTTGTGGCACTGGAAGGTCGTTAGAACCAGCTGCACTTGGGCATTTAACTCTATTGCATGATGCTGCAATAAATCCAATTGCCGCTATTACTGCTAATACTTTTAATTTTTTCATCTTGCTGAGATTAGTCGTGTTGTAAATGTAATGGTATTAATAACCATCAACGCAAAAATATTGTTTCTGCAAAGCTAAATTTAATAAATAGGTGGTAAGGCTGTTTATTTTGCACTTATGTCGAGATATCGAGGAACACAAGCTGAAGAAAATTATATAAAAGCGCTCTTTAAAATTTTAGAAGACGGAGAAACTAGCGTGAGCACAAATGCACTTGCTCACGAAATGAATACTTCGGCCGCTTCGGCATCTGACATGTTGAAAAAACTAAGCGAAAAAGGCTTGGTTGATTATGCTAAATATCAAGGTGCTAAGCTCACTAAAAAAGGTGATTCTATTGCCAAACAACTTATTAGAAAGCACCGGCTTTGGGAAGTTTTTCTGGTGAAAACGCTCAATTTTAAATGGGACGAAGTGCATGAAGTGGCCGAGCAACTTGAGCATATTAAGTCAGAAAAATTGGTAAATCAGCTTGATAAGTTTTTGAACTTTCCAAAGTTTGACCCGCATGGAGATCCAATTCCTGATGCTGATGGAAACATGAACTACAGAAAGCAAATTGCCCTTAATGATGCAATGATGGGTGAATTATATGAAGTAGTTGGCGTAAAAGATACCAGTACTGAATTCTTGAAATTCCTTGACAATTTGTCGATAAAATTGGGCGACACTTTAGAAGTAACCCAGATTTACGACTATGATGGTTCAATTCAACTAAAGCTACATCAAAACCAAAGCCTAACTGTGAGCGAAAGAGTGAGTAAAAATCTTTATGTAAGAAAACATGCTTAACAAGTTTAAGGTTGGCGATACCAAAACATTCACACACGTTGTAAACGAAGGAGATATTGCCAAATTCTCTTCAGGAACTGTTCACAATGTATATGCAACGTTCGCGTTAGGCAGAGATGCCGAATGGGCAAGCAGGCAATTTGTTTTAGAAATGAAAGAAGAGCACGAAGAAGGCATTGGAACCATGCTAACTATTGAGCATCAATCACCAGCAATGTTAGGAGATAAAGTAGTTATTGAAGCCACCATTCAAAAGCTTGAACGCAATGAAATTATCTGCACCTATACCGCTAAGGTGAATGAGCGTGTTATTGCCATTGGCACTACTGGACAGAAAATTTTGAAAAAGGAAAAATTGAAGGCGTTATTTGCCGCCTTATAAAATGAGCGAACAAACAATAGCCACTAACCGCAAAGCCAGACACCATTTTGAAGTGGTTGATACTTACGTGGCCGGAATGCAATTGCAGGGCACAGAAGTTAAGAGCTTGCGCAATGGCAAAGTGAGTTTTGGAGATGCCTTTTGTTACATAGACAATGACGAAGTTTACCTTAAAAGCCTTCATATTTCAGAATACAAACAGGGCAATTTATTTAACCATGCTCCCAGAAGGTTGCGCAAACTTTTGCTTAAGAAGATGGAGATAA
>JAGQWA010000104.1 GCA_020437725.1 Bacteroidota bacterium
ATGATAGAAGAAGAACTCGATAAGGCTGGTTTGCCTTTAGAACTTAAATACATGGCTGTTATTGAATCAGCGCTTCAAACCAAAGCGGTATCTAGAGCAGGAGCAGTTGGTATGTGGCAGTTTATGTATGGCACTGGCAAAATGTATAAATTAGACATTAGTACTTATGTTGATGAAAGAAAAGACCCCCTTTCGGCTACAAAGGCGGCTTGCCAATACCTAAGTAGCATGTATAAATTATATGGCGATTGGCAGCTAGCCATTGCTTCTTACAATTGCGGCCCAGGTAATGTAAATAAGGCTATAAGGCGCAGTGGAGGCAAAAAGAACTTTTGGGAAATCTATAAGTACCTACCTAGCGAAACCAGGGGTTATGTGCCTGCTTTTATTGCGGCAACCTATTTATTTAATTACTATAACGAGCACAATTTGCACCCAGCAGAGTTAACCCTGCCATTGGCTACAGACACTGTTCAAGTTAAAGAATATGTGCACTTGCACGATGTGGCCAGCATGCTTAAGTTAGACGAAAATTTGGTTGAAGAACTGAACCCACAATACAGAAGAAACATTGTGCCAGGTAGTGAAAAAACCCCAAAAATGTTGGTGTTGCCAAGTGTAGGTGCAATAAAGTTTGTAACTCAAGTTGACACTATTAATAACCTATACTTGGCAAGGGTAGAAAACAGAACTACTACCCCGCAAATTCAAACAACCACAAGTACGCTAGATCTAGACGGTTACGAGAAAATTTACTACACCGTTAAATCTGGAGATAACCTAGGCTACATAGCCGATTGGTATGATACTTATACATCTAGAATAAAATCTTGGAATGGCATGCGTGGCAACACCATTAAGGTTGGGCAAAAACTGGCTATTTATGTTCCAAAATCTAAAAAAGACTTTTACGCATCTATAAACGATTTGAGTTTTAGCGAGAAACAGAGCCTTGATGGTAAACCAAAAACAGTTGCCGTTTCTAGAAATACAACTGTTTCAGCATCTGGTTATATTGAATACACCGTAAAAAGTGGCGATTCTATTTGGGCCATTTCGCAAAGGCATCCGGGCAATACGGTAAGTAGCATTCTACAATTAAACAACATGAGCAGTGCCAGTTGCTTACAGCCAGGCAATGTTCTTAAACTAAATCCAAACCCAAACAACTAGGCAAACTAATGGCCTTGTTCAAGTTTCTTTTTCTGATCGTTGTAGTATTTCATTTGGTTGTACTTGCCAAGTAACGATGTTATTTGAATTAGGGTACTGGCAGTTGTTACATCAGGAGATAATTTAAAGGCTCGTTTCATATAAGGGAATGCCTGCTCCATGAGTTTTGTAATGGCTTCTGGTTCGGCATCTTTATTTAGCTCTTCAACCGCACGGTTTACGTAGTAAGCACCTAAATTATAGTTGGCATTTAGGTTCATTGAATCTTGTTCTAACACCAATTTATACTGTTCTACTGCTTTTTCTTTTTGGCCTACATCTTCTAGAAGTGAAGCGTAAACTACCCTAATGGTTAAATTATTCGGCTCTTGTTGCAATGATTGTTCAAAAGCTTCAATGGCTTCTTGCTTATTAGGGCTGTTTTTAAGAATATCTAATCGGGTTTTTTCTAAATATTCACTGGCTTGCTCATATTGCTCTTGTTTAAAATTAGCACCATCAAGAAATTTGATTTCAGCCAATTTGATACGGCCTTCGTCAATTGTTTTAAGTGCTAGTTCTGAGCTACTCGATTTATAAACCGTAGCCAACCTTACATAGGTGTAAATAGATAAGATACTTACCGATTGAATTTCTTGCTTATTTATAATCTCAATGGCTTTCTTATAATCTTCAATGGCCTTCTGGTCGTTTAGTAATGCTGAATGAACATTGCCTCGGTATTCATAGCCAAAGCTTTGATCTGGAAAAATATCAATTACGGCATCAAATCGTTTTAAAGCTTCATCGTACTCCGCTGTTCTCTTATTTCTTAAGCCTGAATTGTAGAAGTTTAAACCTTCTTGAAGCAGATAATTACCAATGTAAGTAAGCTCCTGTTTTGCATCTTTCACATAGCGATCATCGCCAATTTCAATGCACTTTTTTAAATCATCATAAGCATGCATATAGCAGGCTTCACGGTGATTATCGCCTGGGTCTTTGCCATAAGGGCACATTCTTATTAATGCTTTTGCGCGGTATAATCGTCCTTTGGCAATGTATTTATTATCTAGTTGGCTTTCGTCGGCCAGGCCTTCGTCAATTTTGGCCACAGCTTCATCATATTGCCCCTGATTATAAGCAACTACTCCAGTGGTTATTTTATGTGATTGACCTTGAACTATTCCAATGGTTAACAAAAAAGCCATAACCAAAGAGCACCCGTACTTGAGCCAGCGATTTGAAATTCTCATAATTCTCGCAATTTATCAGCTTCGCCCATTAAAATACCAAAACACAAAAAACCCAATTCTTGCAAATCGGGTTTTAAAGAATATGATTGGATATGTTTTAGAGTAAACCTGGTTTTCCATTTGATGCAGTTGCTACATTCCTAGTCCCAACGCCATTGGCTTTGTATTGATTTAAGTTTACTGTCCATGCACTTAAATCATCGCAGGCGTTGTAGGCACCTATTTCGGCATCGGTAATATTCCAGCTGCATTTTGAATTGTCTTTTAAAGCAACTGATGCTACGTATGTTCCTGATTTACTGTCATAACGAACCCTTAGTTTAACTATTTGGGTATTGCCATTGCAGTCGGCTACTTTAACGGCAACAGCCACTGACTCAGGTTGATCTGAATTGCTAGCAAAATTGAATTGAAAATTGATGAGATAAAGCCCTTCACTATAACCTGTAGTTAAATACACGTCACCCATTTTGTATGAAGTTTTACATTCCCTGTACGAGTTTGAATTGGCATTGCTTTCTTCATTTACTTCTACAGTTTGAGTATAAGTTTCATCAATCTGATCATTGTTCTTGTCATAAGCTGAAATGCTTACTTCGTATTCATAGCCTGTGGCATCAGTTTTAAAGTTCAGGTTGTCAAAATAATAAACACTTAAGCCATTGTTTGAAGCATTAGCATCGTAACTGAGTTTATATTTTGCTGCAGATGGTTGCGGTGCTCCCTTAGAGTAAACACTAATTGTTCCAGTCATGCTCGCTATTTCGCTTTGAGCATCTTCTAGCACAACAGTAAGCCTATAGCTTCCGCCGCCGCCCCTTATTCTTATGTTTTTTAATTGACCGCCAAAAGAAGCTTCGGCAATGGTTGCAATGCCAAGCAAGGCAATTAATGCAATTGATTTTAGTAGTGTTTTCATCGAAGTAATCTTAGAATGTAGATTATAAAAGTTCAGTTTGTTGGGTTTGACCAGCGTCAGAAGCGGAAATTCTGGTGCCCCTTCCATTACCCTTAAGTTGACTTAAATTGAATGCCCATGCACTCAAATCATCACATTGGTTATAAGCACCAATTTCAGCAGCAACAATTTCCCAGCCGCATTTTGCATCATCTTTTAAGGCAGTAGTTGCCACGTAAGTGCCGGTTTTGCTGTCGTATTTTACCCTAAGTTTTATAGTGGTTGAGTTGCCATTGCAATCCTGCAATTTCACCGCAGCCACGGCATATTCAGGTTGGTCAAATTTGCTATCGAATACGAATTGAATGTTTACCGCAAAAATGCCGTTTACACTCGCAGTGGTTAATTCACTTTTATCCATTTTAAAAGTGCTTTTGCATTCTGAGTATGAGTTTTCATTGGCTGTGTCGTCTTTGCCAATTACATTATAATCTGTGTAAACCGAACCCACTTTTCCACCTTTGGCATCTTTCATTACAGCAACTACTTCATACTCGTAGCCATCAGCATCACCTTTAAATTTTACTTCTGCGGTGTAAAATTTTTCGCTTTTGGTTGAAGCACTTTTATCCAAGCTCATTTTTATGGTCGATCCGCTCACATCAGGGCCATTATCTACAGGGCTTAATTGGGTTTCTACATTTGCCACTTCATCAGCATCATCGTGTTTTACGATAACCACGATTTTATAACTGCCTGCGTTAGATTCAGTAGTTTGTCTGATTCTAATGTTTTTGATTTTTGGCGTATAGGTGGCGTAGGCATCGCTGATACCCATTAAGAACATGCTTGCGGTTAAGGTTAAGGCCAGAAATTTTCTAAACATGGTTTTGGTTTTTTAAATTTTCGAAATCGAAAGTAGATTTTGGCCAAAATGCGAATTGCTCAATTTAGCCAAATGCAGATTTTACCAAATGAAATGATGTTTAATTTGATTGAACACAAGCTGAATTCAGAGAAAGCCATTGTTCTCAAAACCCAATGAGAAATGCCTAATCTTCGTTTCAAGTTTTAATCGTTAGCTAAGAAATGTCCAATCAAAAAAAAGCCCGCTCACTAAAAAGGTGAACGGACTTTTGACACTTAAGTGCTCGGCTTATTTCTGAACCACAAATCTTAAAATATGCGTGCCACTTTCTGAGTGAACTTTTAGCAGAAACAGCCCGTCTGGTAAATCAGAAATGGGTATTTGCAATTGGTTTGTATTAAATGGAAGCCAATTGTTTTGTTTGGCTACAATTTGACCATTTGCATTAGTTATCGAGTATGTAATAGACTCAAATCCGCGGTTGGTTAGCTTTTGTAGAACCAGTTGGTTTTGTGCTGGATTCGGATACAAACTAAACGGTTCTAAATTCTTGTTTTGAATGGGATATAGATTAAACAAGCTTTCGCTATAAGGAACTGAACCCGTAGTGTCTTGGCAAGCATAAAGGGTATCTGTACCAAGAAGCAAGCCGGTAGTGTCTGTTTTAATCATGTTTTCAAATTCCAAATGACATTCCAAATAGTCAATTATGCTTTGTTCTCCATCATGTACCCAGTTGTTAATGTTATCAATTTCGGTTAGGGCGCTGCTTAAAACACCTACCTGAGAATAAGTAAGCACCTTATCGGTGTGGAATCTAAATCTTGTATTATACATGGTAGAGTCAACATAACTAAAGGTAATGCCATTTAGCAAATGGTTTTGCACTTCTATTACTTCTTGTGTAATGCTATTTAATGCACCACCAGTTGGCTGTGTAATTTCTCCGTTTGCAACACCCGTTCGGTGTGCATAGAGCATAAAATTATAACCTTCAATAAACACTTCTTTGCTATAATCATCCATTGTAGAATGATTGTAAGAATAGCCTAAAATGTCATTCATCCTACTAATTGCCAGAGAGCATCTATTGTTTTGGGTTGAATCATAGAACTGATTAATGGTTGTGTCAATGGCTTGTGTCATGGTGAAATTGTCAAATTCATGCCCTGGCATAGAAACCATTGGTGAATTATAACTTGTTGTATAAGCCTGATACTCCGTGCCACGATTTCTGCCCCAACGGTTGGGTTGTGAACAGGCTGGAATAGTTGAAACAGTGCTGCTTGCTTGCACAGGAGCATAAGTTCCTACATAAACACCTTCAATTTCGAAAAGGTCACTTGTGTTAGAGCCATTTGTTGGATAGCTAGGATTCGAAGTCCATTTATTGTCATTACACCTAACTGGTTTGGTTGCAACTCCCAGAACTGGGTGAAAGCCAAAAGATGCACCAGTTATGGCTTTATTTTGCCCAGCTGACTCTTCAATGGCATTGTTTCCATCTTCTAAATCAAGATTGCCTCATGTAAATTGTATAGGAAGCGTAAGCCCATCTATATAATTCTGGCCGGTTCTTGGCAACTTGTTTTTCGACATTATTAAGCCATCGCCGTTAAAGTCTATTCCACGATTTGAATTTGGAGAAAAATCTGAACATCCAGCTTTTAACTCACCTTTTAGCAATTGATTGTCGAATTCAATTCCATTGAAATTATCATACAAATCGCAATGGAACAATTCAAGGCTGCCGGCACCAACTCCTTCCATTCTAATTCCGGTATTGGTATTGTCTCTAAAGGTTGAATAATGAGCTTTGCTTTCTGCGTTATTATTAACTGACAGCCACCCATGTTGCCCATTATCGTAAAAGTTGCAGTTCTTTAATATTATAGCACCAGTGGCAAAAGTGAATAGACCATTTTGCGTACAGTTCTTAAAGGTTGATGCGGTGACGGTCATAGAATGACCAAGATAAAATTCATTTTTAATGCCATGTCGCATGCCATCAAACGTGCAATTGTTGATGGTTACTTCCTGTCCGTAAAAATTAAACCCGCGAGGAAAATCAATACCTGTCAGGGGTTCAACGCGAACATTGTCCATTTCAATGGCCAAGTCTGTAGCAAATCTTGAATCGTTTTTCATTAAGATTTTGCAGTCTTCAAAAGAGATTGAGTTAGTAGCATTTGCATTTGGCTCCTTGCCTGATTTTATGGCGTATAAATCGGTTTGGTGAAATTCAGCCATTAAATTGTTTGAACCTGAACCCTTAAACTCAATTTTGGCATTATTACCAAACTTGATGTTTTTAGGTACGGAAGAGTTGAAAATGACTTTGCCAGAGCCTGTGAAGGTGAAAATGGCATCATCAGCTAAAGACAGTGTACCTTCAATAATGAGTTCAGCTCCTTCATTTATTACAATATCTAACCCTTCTCCAACTTTAAGCTCACCACCACTTTCAATTATAAGCTTACTGTTTTTATTAATAATCAGATCTACATCCGTTCCATATTCATAATCGAAATCAAGTATAGACCCATTGCTTACATATACGTTGGCCGTAGTAATATCTGAGGTTGTCTGATTAAAAGATCCAATATCCATCTTGGCATTGTCTTCAAAATAGAGGTTTGAATTGCAGATATTAATGTTATTGTGTTGACCTGATATTGGATAGCTTCCAACTCTGTTCATAAAGTCATCAACATTGAAACCAAAAGTGGCTCCACCACTAACATCAATATCTTCTGCTACCAATAGGTTGGTTCTAATATTGTCACTGATGTTGTAATCATCTGAAGGTGACGTCCATGTGTTATCGACGTTCTGAGTTCCATCAAAGAATTCAAGTGTGTTTGTGGTTTGACCATATGGGGTATAGTATAGTTGCATGGCATCCCAATCTTTAACATCATCTGATGAAAAGTTTTGAACACTCCAATTCTGGTCAGATCCTGAATAATTGGGATTTCGCATGTTAACGTTAAAGGCTTCGGCCACATTTGGGGCATGGCTACAACTCGTTAAAATAAGCTCGTTAAAATATTCTACAACATCAGGTATTAAATCAGCCTGATTGGCTCGGTTGTTATAAAAGGGCTGGCAGATTTCAGCGAAAGAAAGGGATGCAGCTTCACTACCTAAATCAAAATCGATAACATCATCATAATCAACCTTATCTTCAGAACTATAGACCACCTTATTCTCGTCATCCCATAAATCAAAAAACAGGGTTCCTATACTCATTTCGTTAACATATGGATGGGCATATCCTACTAGGTCATACAACCCATGGTAATATACATCGTCTAAACCGTCAAGCCTGTACCTGAAATATGATGCCTCATCATCATCGTTCATATAAACATTGTCAACTATAAATGCGTAACCATGAGCAAACCCTTCAACCAAGGCTTGTTCAGGATTTAGACCGTTATAAGCTGGATGATGATCTCCACCACTTTCATCAAGCATCTGTTTGTTTTGTACAGACCACAATATGTAATGACCCACTTCATGATAAGCTGGATTTTCGTTGTTGTAGTAAGATACAACGGCTCTTTCGGTGAATTCATAGTAGAGATATGGAGCATTATCCGGACCAGGTTCAAAATACACATCACTTATTCCCTTATTCGATTTTACATATACTGTTAAGGGTTCAAATTGAACACCGATAGGTTCTAATTCGGCTCTTCCATATCTTACAGCCCTATTAACCCAATGAAATATTGGAAAGAATGTGGTGTACGGTAGTAGTACATATCCAAAATCAGGAGACTGATTGGTTGATTCTACTGTAATGTTATGGGATTTCTCGTAAATAAGGTTGCCATAGGCTTCTTTGCCTGTCTGTTTGGCTCCGCCGTATTTTATTTCCAAGTAATCGGCACTTTCGTCTTGCCCATATACTTTAACAAAAAATTTTCTTTTATTATATGCTGATGTAAAATCGTAATCAATTGAAAATTGTCCATTTTCTCCTGACTCTGTAATACCTATTAAAGAACTATGGGTTAAGTTTCGCTGAACATATAGCTCTACACGAGCACCTACAATTCCAAGTTTAATGTCCACGTCATGATCATTGTTGTAACGCGCCATAAGTCTTCCAGTAATAGTGCCCTGGAAGGTATTCTGTGTTTTATAATTTCCATCTAATGTATCGCTGGGAGAGTAGTTAACGTCTATGGTATACCCAAGGCCTGGATAGCTAATAGATTTAATAGGTAGATTAGTATCAGGCGGAGCTGGCAGGCTATCAGGGTGAATGTATTCGTTATATTTATCGCATTTAGAACATGCGGCCAACCAGTTCTTTTCTTGTGCTGTTTGGTAATTGTAAAGTTCTATTGAATCCCAAGGCGTTATATAACTGTAGGCATTGAGGGCTTGGACACCATAATTGGTAAATATTCTCGCCATAATATTCAATAAGTAATTGGGCGGCGATGATGTATCGAACAAAATACAAATAGTGAATGTATCAGTTCCGGCTGGGAACCAACCCGTATCAAGCGAATTATTTACTACTGAGAAATTTGTATCCGTAGGATACAGAATTGAATCAACGTGATAAGCGGAATCTGATTCAATGGTGTAATTGAAGCAAAATGTGTCTGTTAAACTTACAGGTGTTTGCAGAATAACATGTGGAGTAATAAAGTCAATAGAATCGGCCCTAAGCTGAGTAAAGGCAGAAAAAGCCAAAATGACAAAAGCATAAATTTTCAATTTCATAGTCTAATTTTATTTAGTTGTTAATCTCATAATCAATTAATTCCCAAGCACCATGATGGTCATGTTGAGTGAATACCAACCCTACGCCGGGAACAAATATTCTCTTATACCCGTAATTTAATTCTGGATTCCCTTCATTATGTAATCTATAGCTTACTCTTACGGCTTTTCCAAACTTGAAATTTTCAAGACTTACACTTTGCGTGTCTTTAAACCTCTCATCATCGTGAGGAATCTCAATATAATAACTTGACCAAAAGAGACCGTGTCCACCAGCCCTGCACGAATTCATTCTCAAATCAGAATCAATTGTAAAAACATTATTTCCAGAACTATTTTTTATTCTCTCATTAGAGTGTTGCACTTCCACCCAAATTCTCTCTCTGCATACATCTCCTAAAAGTTTGCAATTACAGGCAATACCACTACTACGCACTATAATGGTTGCTGTATCGTACACATCAGCAGTAGTGTCCATTCGTTTATATACCCACCAGCTACCTTCTGGGAAATACCAATAGCTTTTAAAGCTGTCGCTTTGGTAGAGCGTATCTGCATAAGGATAAGTAAAATTTTCGTTGTCGCCGCAAGGCCAATTGCAAGAACAATCATAACAGCATTCGGGTACGGGTTCGGGGCGGTCGCAGCTT
>JAGQWA010000105.1 GCA_020437725.1 Bacteroidota bacterium
AAGCAAAAAAGAAAAGATTATAATAACCAGTAATAATATTGTTAAACCTTCAAAAGTGGTCAACACTAATTAGGCATGTTCATTTAGGCATCTTCAAACCTTAAACTTTAAACTCTAAACTAGAAACTCCCCTAAACCAACCCCGCTTTGACGGCAATTCTCACCAAATCGGCCACGTTGTTGGCATCTAGCTTGCGCATAATGTTTTTTCTGTGCGTTTCTGCCGTTCCAGGAGAAATGCAAAGTTTGTCTGAAAGGGCTTTAGTACTTAGACCTTGAGCTACTGCGGTAAGCACTTCTTTCTCTCTATTGCTCAACATTGATAAATCGTGCTCATTGCCAAAACTAGTGCCTGCTCCTATGCTATTGGTCTTTCCGCTATTTAGCAAATCAGTCACCGCTGGACTAAAAGCCTTTTTGTCTTTACTCAGGAGCTTTACGGCATGCTCAAAATCTTCTATATCGTCGGTTTTTAGCAAATAGCCATCAACGCCAATATCTAGAAGACCCTTGATAATGGTTGGGTCAACGTGCATTGAGAGTATAACCACTTTTATTTCTGGGTGAACTCTCTTAATATGCTCTGCCACTTGCTTGCCAGTTAGTTTTGGCATATCAAGGTCAGAAAAAACCACATCTGGTTTAAGCACTTCTATTAGCCTAATGGCTTGTTCTGGGCTGGTATATTTCTCTAGCAATTCAACACCTTCAATAGAATCTAGAATAAGGCCAAGCCCATCTAAAAACAGTTGATGATCGTCTATGAGAATTATTTTCATTGCTAAGCCAATGGAATGGTTATGCTGGCAAAAGTGCCATTCATGTTTTCAATTATGAATTTGCCTTTAAACATATCAATGCGGCTTTGAATATTGTGCATGCCGTGCCCAGCGCTTTTAGAAGTACTGAAGCCTACTCCGTTGTCTCGCACTTTCATTACCACACTGTTGGCAGTTTGGGAAAGCCGCACATGCACTTGGTTGGCCTGGCTATGCTTCACAATGTTATTTATAAGCTCTTGCAATATGCGGTAAAGGCTAATTTCAATTTTCTTATCGAGATTTAGCTTTGATGGATCAACTTCAAATTCATGTTGCACTTCGCTGTTTCTAAAGCTTTGTTTCAGCAATAAATCAATTGCATCTACCAAACCATTTTCAACCAAAACACGTGGCATCATTTGGTGGCTAATGTCTCGCACATCTTCGGCACTTTGTTTTAGTTGCTGGCTTATGGTGTTTAGCCCTTCTTTGAGTTGGTCGTCGTTTTTACTTCGTTTTAAAAACTGAAGATTCATTGAGAGCGCACTTATCTGCTGGCCAATACCATCGTGCAATTCTTTAGAAATTCGGCTTCGCTCATTTTCTGCTGCAAGAATCTCTTTGTTCAAGCTCTCTTGCTTTTCGGCCATAATGGCTTGGTGGTGCTTTTTACGTTGTTGAGCCCTAATAAACAAGAACACAATAATTAGAAGTGCAACCACCGAAACACCTATAATTAGAAAACGTAACTGCCTGTTTAGCAAATTGGCAATGGTCTTTTCCTTGTTGGCAAGGTCTAATTCAGCTTCCGCTAAATTGAGTTTAGACTCCGCATCTGATAGTTTATCTAAATACTGCTTACTATTTAAATAGTTGGCAAGCGTATCTGCAATGCTTGCATAATGAATAGCCGAATCTGTTATAGATAACCCAGCATAAGAAAGGGCAACATTTCGTGCCGAATTCTTAGCAAAATCATACAACTCATTCTTATGGCAGTAGGTGAAAGATGACTTTCCATAGTCAATTGCTTTTTTAAACTCTCCTTTCAAAAAATTCATCTTGCCAAGCGAATGCTCCGCAACAATTACACCCCTTTTATCACTAAGCGCGGTGGCCAATTCTAATGACTTCAAATAGTATTCTTCAGCCTTATCATACTCACTTTCGTTTACCATGTTACTTCCCATTACATTATTGGTCTTAACCAATCCTGAGTTATACCCGAGCGCAGTAAATCGAGCTTCTGCTTCCTTAGTATATTTTACGCTAGAATCTGTTTGAATTAATTGATTGAATGCAACCCCAATGTTGTAGAGCAAATTGGCGTGGGTTATTGGCGTGGGTTTGTATAGCAACCCTTTCTTTAAAAATTCAATAGACTTTTCATAAAGCTGCATTTCTTGGTAAGCCAGCCCTATATAATTGTAGGCATAAGAAAATCCAGTTGTGTCTTTAGCTGCCTTATCAGCTTCGATGCTCAACATAGCATAATGCAAAGCGCTATCAGCAATAGAGCGGCTGCTGTATATGGCCGATAAATTACTTAATGCCTTTCGGGCGGTTTCGTCGTAATTGGCTTGTAAAGATTGGCGGTACTGTTTTCCGTATAGCTCAAGCGCTTCATCGGTTCTACCCGTATAATAGAAAATACTACCTTTAAGGTTTAATAAATTGAGCTTGAGCTTTGGTTTAAGTTCAAATTCAAGAAGACTATCAATTGCTTCTTCTCTTGGCAAATGGCCTTTTAACAAATTCCCCCTTAACAATAAATATTCTAAGTACTGAACACTGTCTTGCTGCTCAGTACTTTCAATGGCTTTTTTAATAAGGGCATTGGCCGAATCTAAATTGGTTGACTGAAGTTTTTGAAGCGTGTGGGGATTTATTTGCGCTCTACCAAGAGTGCAGAACAATAGACCACTAAGCATCAATAGAAAAAGAAATTGCTTTCTCATACCCCAATTAAATTTAAGCCTGCCGACTGAACTGATAACAAATCTATTTAAAGGGTTTGAGTCTTGGGGTGAACAATGAATAATTACTGCTACGACCTAAAAATACCTGAAAACCGGTAGTGAAATACCAAAATACCCAGAGAAAAAGGCTTTTAGCATAGATCAGATTTGTGTTTAAATAAAAAGCACATGAAAAATCTTAAATCACTCTTAGCATTATTTGCATTCGCAGCACCGCTGTTTAGCAATGCACAACAGGTTAGTTACTCAATAGAAGAAAACGACCTTAACAAAGCGCATAATTTTCACATTTCATTCTCTCCCATAGATGTTGAAGCCAGTACTGCTGATGGTTTTAATGCACCATTTGGTTACCGCTGGGAGCTCTACTACAGAATGGGAAGGCTTGGATCCTTTAGGTTCATCAACAAACCCAAATTCAATATTGACGCAAGCGCTGATGATCTGCTTAACCCCCAAACATTTGGCAGAATGGAAGCTCAAGGTTCGTTTACGCTATATAACAATGCATCTGAGAGCCCTATTCGAGTTAATTTAAAATCAAATTCAAACTCGGTTACTTACATCAATGTAGATGCCAAAAGGCTTCAACAGATTGAGCTTAGTGGTAGTTTCCAAACCTTCGAAAACAGGATAGAATTTGGCGAAGACGGAAGCAATACCATGCTTATTAATGGTTCTGTTTTAGGTTTTGGTATTCAACGCAACATTATTGATCGCCTAAAAATCTCGTCTGATTATGGCAGAAAAAAGAACTACCAGCAAACTCGTTTGGCCATGGAAGTTCTATACGCACCAACCCTTTCTATGGCAAGTGGTCAATTCACCCCTGATTTTTCAGAGCCTGCTGCTGATAGCTACAATAAATCGCGCTTTGGTGTAAGGTGGATATACGAAAAAAGCTGGGCACACCACTTTGGTTTAAACGCCGGCATAGAAGGTGGCTTCTACCCCAACATTGTTGCCAATGGAGACGAGAGCTGGAGAAAATTCTACATGGGTTTTAGGATGGCGGTTCCATTTGTGAGTTTCAGAGTCCCTTCACCAAGCAATTTCGAATAATCAATTTCTAAAGCAAAAAATGATGAAATATTTAATAATAATGATTTCGCTGCTAGGTACACTTACCCTGCATGCGCAAAAGGCCGAAGAGCTTTTTAATAATGGCGATTACTACAATGCTGCTCTTTTTTACGAGCAAGAAGTTAAAAGCCAACCCGAAAAATACCTTAAACTGGCAGAATGCTACATGAGCTTAGAACGATATGTTGACGCCAAAAACGCTTATAAAAAGTACATTACAGAATACAATGGTGCTGAAGCGGAGCGGGTTAAAAGCCTAATTAAAATTTTAGAGCGTAACGATCCACCTGTAGAAATGAGACCTGTGGCGAGTATAAATACCACTTCTGGTGAGTATTCTCCTTTGGTTTCGAAAGACGGAAACAGACTATACTTTACAGGTTATAAGCGTGAAGGTGGCCTTGGCAACGAAGACATTTTTTACGCCACCAAACAAAAAGATGGCACATGGAGCCAAGCCACACCATTTACCGAATTCAATACCAAAAGCAGCGAAGGCCTAAAAGGATTGAATGAAGGCAACGATGTAGCCATTCTTTTCGGCAACTACTCTGGCAGTTTTGGCGGTGGAGACTTGTTTTATTCCCTGAAAGAAAACGGCTCTTGGATGGAGCCTTGCAACTTAGGCGGCAGTATTAATACCGATGAGTTTGAAGCAATGGCCAATTTATCAGCCAATGGAAAATACCTGCTTTTTGTGAGCGACAGAGACGGCAACAGAGACATTTACTTCTCTCAAATTTCTGAGCAAGGTTGGTCTAAACCCATTAATCTAGGAGATGTGGTTAATACATCGTCAACCGAAGCAACACCCATGCTGGCTGCTGACAACCGCACCTTATATTTTAGCAGCGACGGCCACCACGGCTTTGGTAAGTATGACATTTTTATGTCGAAAAGACTTGATGATACCTGGACCAACTGGAGTGAACCCGTAAATCTGGGCAAGTACATAAACACCATTGATGATGACTATTATTTATCAATTCCTTCACAAGGAACACGAGGTTATTTGCCACGAAAAGGTGGAATTGCCAGCGACAATTCTAAAGATATTTACGAGTTCATTTTGCCACCAAATCTCCGTCCGCAAACTTATATCAATGTTTATGGCACGGTAAAAGACAGTAAAGATTCAACTGCTGAAGTGCTAATTCGCTACTTAGATTTTAACACGAACGAAGAAGTAGCCGTTACGGCAAGCAATGGCATTGATGGAAACTATGCGCTTTCGCTTCCAGCCAATAAAAAATACAAGGTTTTGGTTAACATGAAAGGCTTTATCTACTACGAAACGGTGTTAGATCTTACAGACATGTCTAAATTCTATCCGTCCAGAAGTTTCAAACAAGTATTGGCTGATGACTTTAAAGATTTAGAAGGAATTAGAAAGGATTTTACCAAGTACGATAATGAGTTTGGTTCGCTAATAAACAGTCCAGTTGGTGTTGATGTTGACTCTGTTTTTAATGAATTACTCGGGCTTTCTAACCTATACGAAGGCAACAGCTTAGAAATGAAGCAATTGCTTACCGAAGCCCGTTACCGCTACTTAACTGAGCTTGAAAACATGCGCGTTGTCTCGCAAAATCATCAAGTAAAGCGTATTGAAGTAGGTACCAAATTCGAAGTAAAAGACTTGTTCTTCGCTTCTGGTGAAGCAACTCTAACTCCTGAATCTGAAAGTGAATTACAGAAGCTTTTTGAGATTTTAAATCGTACCGAAATTGTAATTGAACTTGCTGGCCACACCGATAATGTGGGCGATGATGAGAACAACATGAAGCTGTCTCAGGCAAGGGTTGAAAGTGTGAAGAGCTACTTGGTAAATCGTGGAATTGACCCAAGAAGAATGAACGCCAAAGGTTATGGAGAATCTGAACCAATTGCTGATAATGAAACACCAGAAGGCAGACAAGCCAATCGACGTGTAGAACTTGAAGTAAAAAGCTTACGACTACAAGAAGGCAATGGTGTTATTGATGGAAACGAAGAGCTGGACGGCCTTAAAGATGGTTTGGCCACATTAGATACCAATGAAATAGACCTGAAACACATGTTTAGAGAAGCTGCCCTGAATGGCGGCCTACCAAAAGGCGCTGCTTGTTCTAACACACCAATTGCTAATAATGGTAATTTAGGAAACCTAGGTGGTGGCACCATAACACCAGGTGGAATAGAAGTGCTTAACAAGAGCAACTACGTTTATAGAACCTTTAACCCTTTTGTTGCCAATTTTAGCTATAGAAACCAATCTGATATGTTGGGTGCTGGCCTTCATTTTATGAATGATGATTTACGCGAATGGTACATAAGCGCCTACCAATCAACCGATGATAGGGTAACAGGAATGGGACAGTTTGGTGTGTTGCATGCCGTTCAATTGTCAGACATTTTTAATGTGCCGCTGAACTTTCATTTTGGTTTAGATGCTGCCTTAACCATTTACGAGGAGACCACTCCGGGCGAAAGACCGAATCCTGGGTTCTTTTCAACCATACCAATGGGGCTGCGTTATGTGCACGATATGGGTGATATTAAAATTGGGCCTGAAGCCTTTTACCACATGGCTTTACTTACCAGCGATAATCTGGAAGAAAAGTCAACATACTGGCGATTTGGTGTGAATGCACGCTATCGCTTCTTACACGCGGGTTTATTTTATAATACTGGAGATCTTATTAAGTACCCAGGTTTTAGATTAGGATTCTCTTTCTAAACCGCTGCAAAAGATTTCCGTGTGCTTTTTTTAATTGGCCAAGCTCGTATGGGTTTGGCCAATTGTTTTTTTGTGTGTCATCGTCGCCGGTGCGACGATAGGTTGTTCGGTTCCGAAGCTGGCGCTTCTAAACAGCATAAAAAGTGGTGGCACGACTCCGAGTCGTACCACCACTAAATTTTTATTCAAAATCCATTAAGCTTGTGGCTGAAAGATAATTTTTAAGTGATACCCTATCTGAAATTAAGGTTTATACCGCAGATCACCAGTTTCTATTCTTATCGCGGTTTTGGCAAGAACGGTAAAAATAAAGCAGCCCATTGCCCAAATGCCAAGCGTTACGGCAATCTCTATCCATGTTGGTGCATATTCAACAACTTCACCCCATGGGCCAGGTAAAAATCCAGGAACAATTAATCCCATTCCCTTTTCAATCCATACGGCAACAAAGAGCAATAGGCACGAAAGGCCAATCCATTTCATATTATTCCTAAATCTATTAACTGTAAGTATAAGTGTAGCCACTACGTTCATGCTAATGGCCGTCCGGATCCATGGCACCAAAGAGTCTTTTCCTTCTAACCCAAAAAACAAGTATTGTGCACTAAGGCTGTGGTGTGTTGTTCTGTAAAACTCTTTAAACAACTCAGAACCTAACATTATAAGATTAATTTGTGCGGCTACGGTAGTAACCAAAGCAAGCTTTTTAAGTGTTTTATTATCTATTTTAAAATTTGAAAATTTTCTAATAGCAGCCAGAATTAATATCATAAGAGCCGGACCTGCTGCAAATGCTGAAGCTAAAAATCTTGGACCCAAAAGAGAGCTGTTCCAAAAAGGACGTGCAATTAAACCAGCATATAAAAAGGCTGTTACCATGTGAATTCCAACCGCCCAAAAAACTGAGATTATAACGCCAGGCAAGTAGACTTTTTTATTCGGTTTTTTGTCTTGATAATGCATTACCAAAATGTAGAGAGGCACCGAAATGTTAATGAGCAAATACCCATTTAGTACTATAACATCCCATGCAAGCATAGAACTAGGCCAGTTAAATACCCCGATACCCGGAATCATGTGCCACAAATTGGCCGGCGAGCCCATATCTGCCACTACAAATGCCAAGCACATGAGTAGTGCAGAAACAGCTAACCCTTCTCCTATTAAAACAGCACGTTTAAACTCCGAGCGCTTTAAAATATATGTAGGTAGAACAAGCATTACCGCAGCGGCAGCAACCCCCACCAAAAAGGTGAAATTGGAAATATAAAGCCCCCAGCTTACCCTATCGTTCATTGCCGTTACTGCCAAACCATCTCGTACTTGTATTGAGTATGCATAAGCACCAATAAGCATTATTAGGGTTAAAAAGCCCATCCAAAAATGGTATAGCCGGCTACCTGTAATTGTGGTTAGAAAACCATCTTTTATTAATTGTAGAAATGCCTTCATTGTTACCAATTAGTTAGTCCATGAAATACCAAAACTTAGGCTCTGTACCTAAGTCTTCTTTAAGCCTAAACACCTTTTTATTTTTTAGCACCCAACGTAATTCACTGTTAGGGTCTAGTAGATTTCCAAATACACGAGCGCCGGTTGGGCAGGCTTCCACACAAGCCGGGTTTTTTCCAGATCTACTTCGTTGAATACAAAAGGTGCATTTTTCCATTGCCCCTTTTCTTCTTAGCCTATTGCCCAAATAGTGCTGGTTTTTGTTCACTTCTTCTTGCGGAACTTCAGGTGTAGACCAATTAAACCTTCTGCCATCATAAGGGCAGGCGGCCATGCAATATCTACAGCCAATGCACCAGTCATAATCTACCACCACAATTCCGTCATCTTCTTTCCAAGTAGCCTGTACTGGGCAAACATCTATGCAAGGTGGATTCTCGCAATGAAAGCACTGAGTGCCCATATAAAAATGTCCTTCGGCCGGTACTTCATGAAAATAATTGTCTTCGGCATGTTCAAAATTGAAAGAACCATTTTTATGCTCATGAATGCGTATGAACTGCATTTGTGAATCGCGATCTTGGTTGTTTTCTTCAACACAAGCATTAACACAATCCATGTAACCCTGGCATTTAGAAATGTTGAATGCATAGCCATACAAAACACCAGGAAGTGCATTGCCGGCCGACATGTTAATTCTCTCTTTGTTTCGCTGTTCGTACAATTTTTCTAAGCGGGATACTGTGGCTTCTTTTTCTTCATCGGTCATTAATTTGTAGTTGCCCTTAAAGTATTCGTCCCACTTAAGCTGCTTTTCATCTTGTCCAGACTTGGTTTCTGTAATACTACAAGAAGAAGAAACTAAACCATACCCAGCCACAAGACCGGCTGTAATAGATTTAAACGCCTCTCTTCTTGACAGCTTTTTGCTAAAAACATCGTTTGATTCGCTTTGTGGTTCGTTGCTGCAACCACATGTTGGCGAACATGGCTCTTTTGGCGTGTTGGTTAATGCAACATCTTCGCCATTTCTCTTTCTAAGTAAGTCGATCAAGTTTATCATAACGTTGCTTTATTCTCCAATTTCAGGCTTTTGAGTTTCTAGAACTTTCTGCGTATTTAGCCTTGCTGGCCATCTAGATTTTATAGAAGGATTATGCGGATTATGACAATTGGTGCAACTTGCAGATACTCTAGGTTTGGTCCAACCGCCTAGCCTTTTACCATGGGCGCCACCTATCCAATCTTTTAGTTGAGTAGAATGGCATTGACCACATAAATTGTAGCTGTGATTAAATGATATTTTTTTGCCACCTAAGGTTTTAAGCGAGTTAAAATCTTGCTCGTTATGGCAAGAAAAACAATTCATAACTGCATTGCCAGCATGGTGTAACTCAGTATCCCAATGTGCCAGTTTTCCTTCTGCTTTGCTCTCTAATCGCAATTGAGTAATAGGTTGGTTATGGCACTCTGAGCATTTATAATGTAACAATTCAGGCTCTCTTGCTTGCACATACATTTCTTGGTTATGTCCATGGCTTATTCCTTCTAATTTCACCCTA
>JAGQWA010000106.1 GCA_020437725.1 Bacteroidota bacterium
TTATTCTATTCAAACGGATCTGAATAGGCTTCGTTTTCTAGCAAGGTCTTATCGGTTAACGTTTTAAGAAAGGCCACTAAATCTTGTTTATCTTGATCGGTAAGCATTAATCCCTTTTCGCGAGTTTGCTCTAAAGCGCCATCTAATGTGCTAGATGGCTTAATGCCAGAATTATAATGTTCTACAACTTGTTCAAGCGTTGCGAATCTACCATCATGCATGTAAGGATGTGTAACTTCAACATTTCTAAGTGTTGGCACCTTCATTTTGCCAAGGTCATTTTCATCTTCCGTTACCTTTTTGCGACCAATATCAGTAATGTCGGCTTCGGCATTTATGCCGTTGTTCATGTATTGGTCGTTTTCGAAATTATCACCGCCGTGGCAATGAGCACAATCAGCTCCTGAATCATCAGGAAAAAATGGGTTGTACTCAGTAAAAAACAACTTTCTACCACGATCTTCACTTTCGGTAAGCGTAGCTTGGCCTTTTTTATACTGGTCATACTTTGAATTATTGCTTACAATAGAATTCATGAACTGCTCCATGGCAAGCGACATTCTTTCGGCAGTAATTTCTTCCGTTCCAAACGCTCTTTTAAACTGGTCTTTATAGTCTTGTTCAGCTTCTAATTTCTTAACAACGTTTTCAAGTGTCTCGTCCATTTCAAGCTCATCTTGAATGGGTTTTAAAGACTGGTCGCGAAGTAAATGGGCTCTTCCATCCCAAAAAAACTCATTGGTATTCCAAGCCATATTAAACGCGGCCATCGCTTGCCTTTTTCCTTTTAAACCGCGTACCCCTTCAGAGAATTTAGCGGTGTCAGAAAAAGCAAATTCTTGCATGTGGCAAGTGGCACACGCCTGAGAATTATCAGCCGAAAGTTTCTTTTCATAGAACAACATTCTGCCCAATTTTACCCCTTGTATGGTGAGTGGATTGTCTTCAGCAATAGGTGGTTTGGCAAATCCATCATGCTCTAAAACATAGGGAGTTTCATCCCACTTTACTTCTTCTTCGGGAGTTTGGTCGCCGTCGCAGCTTGAAAACAGCAGCAATAAACTTGCGCAAACGCAAGCCATTATAAATGATAATGGTTTCATTTCATATATTTTTTTGAATTACAGAATTCATTAAAGCCAATAACAGATTTGCCAACAGCCTAATGTTCAAGAAAACCGTTAGCTCTTATAGAACCAATAGTTTTTCTCTAGCTAAAATTCCTTGGTTATTGAAAACCGAAATGAAATAAAAACCTTGTTTCAAGTCGCCAATTTCTACTGAATTAGCATTCATATTTTGCTGCATTACTGCTTTGCCAGTGGCATCAAGTACTTGAATGGTTAAAGCAGATTCTTGAGCCTTATTTTCTAATTGAATTTGAACAACTCCGTTTGAAGGATTTGGAAACATGTCTATTTTCAAACTAGTGCCTTCATTTATAGATGCTGTATTTCCTTTTCCTTCAAGATTAGAGAAAACATAATCTCTAAAGTTGGTTAATACCGTAACCGCTTCTCCAAAAGAGCCATGAGTTATAAAGCCAGATTCAAGACTAATGTTCTCAAGTGCTCTTGCATAATCGGCATTGATTTCAATTTGCATTTTTCCATCAACTTCTTCTGCAGTTGCATCTAATGTAACTTGAAAATAGAAGTCATTTCCAAGGGCATGGCATTCAAAAGTTTTGTCGAGCAATGAACCACTTTTGCCTTCCATTGCCACAAAACGATAACCAGCAGACCAACCCCAGTGCATTGATGGTGATTTTGGTGACAAGGCATGATCGTTTGGCCATTGTGCCGGATCAGCGTTATTTTCAGGTGTATTTACCCCTACTGAAAATTTGATTTGCTTAATGCCAGCAAGCTCATAGCTTCCCAATGAATAGTCACTTTGATTGCCATTAACAAGTAGATACACATCCTTGGCGGCTATCTCAATGTCGTCATTATCAATTAGCATTACGCTAGAAACGTAATACTCTAATCGGGATAGATTGAATTTCTCATTGTTGTTGTTTTTAGCCGTTGAAGCGAGAGCAAAGGCGTTTTCGTTGAGTTTATGGTTTATTTTAAGAATTACTTCTTTTTCTTGAGCGCCTGAAAATTTTACTGCAAAAACCAAGGCTGTTAATATGCTTAAAATTGATTTCATTTAATTGAATTTTAATGTTATAAGGTTTGAGTTAAGGCCGTTTGCAATTATTAATTAGAACAGGCTAACATCTAAAACTCTCATACAGTTTAAAATAAGCTATTGTTTTTTCTGGGGGCGGATAAACCTTAAACCCCTTTTTATAAGCAGGCAATGATTTAATGCCATAAGGAATTTCAATTTGCGCTTTTAAAAAAGACGTTTGTGGCACATATTCAACCTGCGGTTTTTGAATATCAGTTTCAGGAAGTAATTGAGCAAATTGATAGCTTTCTGAACAACAAGAAGGCTTTTTAATGGAAACACCTTCGCTTGGCAACTCAGCTTTTAAGCAGGGTTTTGCTTTTCCAGTTAATGAAATATCAGCCACCATGCCTAGGCAATAGTGAACAGATACTGAGTAGCCAATTGCCGAAACCATGAACACCGTGGCAAGTGCAAAAGAGATGTATCTGTTAGCCTGTAACTTCACTCTTCAATTCTACAAAAAATCAAAATCAATACTGTGTAAAATAAACTAACTCATTGACATTATGCAGAAAAAATGAACAAACAAGAGGCCAGTTGTCCCCTTGTTTGTTCCCTTTATTCTTTAACCTAGTCTTCATGAAAATGCAACATCACTTTCTCAGTGGTTGATTTTTCTTCGGCATCGGTTACAGTTATGTGTAGGTAGTACACTTCTTCAATACCGGTTGGAACAGTGATAGTACCTGAATATTCATACTCGGTTCCGCTAATGTTACCACTGTCCATAAAATGAAATTCGTGAGTATGGTTACCATCTATATCTCCAATCATGGCAGAAAAAGACATAAGCTCCTGATCATCAGTAAACTTGGCCTTTACTTCAATTTCATCGCCCCAATGATGCTCTGAATGATTAGCCGGCGATGAAATTTCAATTACAGGATCTTCCTTGTCTGAATTGCAAGAAGTGGCAAAAATGGTTATAACTAAAAGTAGTATAATGTTTAATGATTTCATTTTAGAATAATTTATTGAATTTTAAAGAGAACCCCTATCTGCCAAACGCCTGAAACCGAATTGTTTTGATCGGTTCTGCTTTGGTAAAGGGGAATTTGATAATTAATTGGTATGATGATTTGCTGATTAACAATTGCCTGAAAACCGAGCTTAAATGTGACAAGCTCATCTTGCCAGTCATTTAAAGGCAATTGAGCAATTTGACTTTGATACTGCATACCCAGTATTGAAGAAATTCCCAAACTCATTTTGTTTGAAGATGAATCTTTAGATTGATTAAGCCATTGAAAATAATAATCGGCCGTGGCCAATTTTTGACTCCCGTTATATAACTCAGTTCCTAATTGTGCGCCTAAAACATACCCAGCCGAAACTTGAAAGGCAGATTTATTTGATTGATGTAAAAATGTGCATCTAATCTGCGGCAAAAACTTATTTGAACCCTTTATGGCTGAATTGAAAACCGATTTGCTGACCGGCGAAGTAATTCCTGTGTTAATAACGAACTTTGAATTGAGAGTATTCAAAACCAGGTAGTTAAACTGCAACAACACACCATTTAAATTCCATTGTTGCTCAAATTGGTTTATAACAAAAGTGGTTGGCATTTTATAATGGTTAATTATATCAACCCCAAATTGAAACCCCGCGTATGCAGACCAGCGTTTGTTACTTAAATAGTAGGCACCAGCTCTGCCCATTTTACTATTTAAAAAGCAATTAATTTCATCGCCAGAGTTTAACGACATTATAATTTGGTCTTCGTTAATTGCTGAAAACCGTGTTTGAATAAACAATGATTCGAATACAAGGCTATTGGGTTTTTGGCTTACTAAACCAACTGCCACTCCGTTAGATGGCACCAATCCAATAGAAGGATTATGATGGGCATATACATTAAAAGTAACACAAAGTGCAAATGCCACTAATACAATAAGTTTCATTTAAATAAGAATGAGTTAGAAATCAATTTCAATGAACATTGATTAACTCGTACGCGGTGGCGGTGGGTCTATTTCTTGTAATGAAGAATTATAAAAAGTGCTTTTAAATTCAAAGCCACTTGAAATCTCTACCGCAATTAAAACAGGTACTACACTTTCAATTACAACTGAATACCAATAATCAACATCGGTTCTAAACCTAATTTCAATTGGTCTTGAATTGTCATCGTCCTCGGTCAACATTTTTCTTAACTGACAATGACCGTTGCAATTACTGTCAGGATTATCGCGGTTTTCGCAAAGGTTTTCAGAAATGAACTGCTGATTGATGGCAAATTCCAAATAAGGCGTGAGGTTTTGAAACATAGAAAGCCCAAAACTTAGAAGCATTAATATGGAGATTGCAATTCGCATTGGTTCAAAATTAGAGCATCAACCAACTGGTAAAAAGTGTTCAAAGTCACTTTCAAACACTTCATAAAAAATAATTGAAAATTAGTCTTCCAACAAATTGGCGTTGGTAGTAAACGACATATCGGTTAAAGACTTTAGAAACTCAACCATATCTGCAATGTCTTTTTCAGAGAGAAGCAAAGAGTTAATGAAAGGACTCTGATTAATATGGCCATTGCCTCCTGCGCTATAGTGGCGCACTACTTCTTCGAGCGTTTGCATAGAACCATCGTGCATATAGGGTGCGGTTAGTTCAACATTTCTAAGAGTTGGCACTTTAAATTTTGCGCGGTCTTCTTCTAAACCCGTTATGCGCATTCTGCCAGAATCGGCATACTCTTTATATAGGCCATTGTTTTCGAAACTATAATTGGTGAAGTTAGAGCCGCTGTGGCAATTGATGCAACCCGAGCGTTCATCAAAAAACAGCTCCATACCGCGCTTGGCGCTTCTTGTCATGGCGCTATTTAACCTGCCAGTATTCACATAATCATAAGGGCTGTTGCCACTAACCAAAGTTCTTTCAAAAGTGGCCAAGGCACGTGTAATTACGAAAGCGTCAGGCTCTCTATTATAAGCTTGTTTGGCCATTTCTACGTATTCGGGAATACCTTTTAGCTTTTCTGCTATTTCAACAATATTGTTGTTTAGTTCATTATGCTCTTGAATGGGCACCAATACTTGCATTTCTAAAGTTGGCACCCCCCCATCTCTATTAAAATAAGGATGATAGGCCACATTAGTTAGGGTTGGCGCGTTGCTTTTTCCCTCTGCGTTGTTTACACCAAAACTAAATTTCTTATCATCAGAAAAAGCTAAACTCGCATTATGGCAAGAAAAGCAGCCAATTGAGCTATCGCTTGAAAGAATGGGATCGTAAAACAGCTTTTTACCAAGTTTCCATCTAGAGCTTGAAAATCGATTATCATCTGGAAATTCTATATCAGGAAAACCCTCGGGCGATTCACCTAACGGCAGAAACTCTATTGGCGGTTCTGTTCCATTGCAAGAAAATAAAGCCGCACAGCAGGTCAAAATGAATAAATAATAGAAGTTCCGCACCCGAATTTGTTATTAATCTCCATTCTAATTCACATGCCATTTGTGCCAAACCCTCATAAGGCATTTAAGCGCTGCAATTAGAATCGCGATTCAAGTTTACGAAAATGAGTGGCTGGCAAGCCATTAATTATATTAACACCTATTCTTAAGCCGCCAAAACCTCTTTTCTTTAAACCAACCCTCTATAGTTTTTAGATTAACATGAAATTGCGCTCATAAAATTATTATGAAAACATCTGAAATAGAAAATATAGAACTTGAATTTTTAAGTATAACAGACTATCCTGAACTAAAGCAGGCAATGATAGACTCATACAGTTCTATGCCCGATGCATATTGGAAAGAAGAACATGTTATTAAACTCATTTCAATTTTTAAGGAAGGCCAAGTTGTAATTAAGGTAAATGGTAAGCTAGCAGGTTGTGCCCTGTCTATTAGAGTTAACTACGATTCTATTACCGACCAACACACCTACCATCAAATTACCGACAACTACACCTTTAATACGCATAAACCAGATGGCGATATTTTATATGGAATTGACATTTTTATAGTTCCGGTTTTTAGGGGGCTAAGACTTGGCCGCCGGCTTTATGACTATAGAAAAGAACTCTGCGAAAAGCTTAACCTAAAAGGAATTGTTTTTGGCGGTAGAATACCGAATTATCACAAATACGCTGGCGAAATGTCGCCAAAGCTTTACATAGAAAAAGTAAAACGAAAAGAAATTCACGATCCTGTTCTCAATTTTCAAATATCGAATGATTTTCATCCTTCAAAAGTGATTAAGGGCTACTTAGAAGGCGACAATGCATCAAACGAATATGCCGTTTTGCTTAAATGGGAAAACATATATTACGAAGCTCCATCAAAAAATGCATCTACCAGAAAAAGTGTAGTTAGACTAGGATTAATTCAGTGGCAAATGCGCCCATACAGCGATCTTGATGAACTGCTGCAACAAGTTGAGTATTTTGTTGATGCGGTTTCGGGTTACAGGTGTGATTTTGCTTTGTTTCCCGAGTTTTTTAATGCGCCATTAATGGCAGAAAACAACCATTTATCTGAATCAGAAGCTATTAGAGAACTGGCCAAACACACAAAAACAATAGTTAACAAATTTGTTGATTTTGCCATTAGCTACAACATTAACATAATAACTGGCAGCATGCCAGAACTTAAATATAACAAGCTTTATAATGTGGGCTATTTATGCCGCCGAGATGGTACAACTGAACGATACGAAAAAATACATGTAACCCCTGATGAAGCCAAAGTTTGGGGCATGCAAGGTGGCAATGAAATAAAGGCGTTTGATACTGATTGCGGTAAAATTGGCATTCTTATTTGCTATGACTCTGAGTTTCCTGAATTAAGCAGGCTGTTGGCTGATGACGGAATGGATATTTTGTTTGTTCCTTTTTTAACTGACACGCAAAATGGTTATTCGAGAGTGAGAAATTGCTCGCAAGCACGAGCTATTGAAAACGAATGTTATGTAGCCATTGCAGGAAGCGTTGGTAACCTTCCAAAAGTGCATAATATGGACATTCAATTTGCACAGAGTATGGTGTTTACTCCTTGCGACTTTGCTTTTCCTACCAATGGCATAAAGGCTGAAGCCACACCTAATACCGAAATGATTCTTATTGCTGATGTTGACATAACCCTGCTTAGAGAACTGCACCAATTTGGTAGTGTAAGAAACCTAAAAGACCGCCGAACCGATCTTTTTACCCTATCTAAAAAAGCTTGAATTAGCCCTTAAATGCCTACCATAAAAACCCAATTTAACCCCGATGTTTCAGTTGAATTATACCGTGGTTATTACCATTTTCATAGAAAGCAGCAATTGAAGAAAATACCCATTAACCTGCTTATAATATTGGCGGCAGCGTTAATTGCCACTGGCACCGTGTTAGAAATCCAATTCATTGCCCTGTTAGGAGTAATCATAACTGTTTCGCTGCTGTCGTTTATGGGTTGGCTTTATTATTCGGTTGGAAGAGCCACTAATTCTATCAAAAAATTTCTTGATAGCGAAGACCTTTCCCCTCAACATGATTATTCTTTTGGTTTTGACGATAACGGACTTAAATACAATTACAACGGCGATAAATCAACCGTGGGGTGGAACCGTTTTAAATACCACCAGCAAAATGGAAACGACCTGTATTTATTTAATGCCAAGAAAAAGATAGTTGAAATAATTTCTACACAAATTATTGGCAATGAGCCATTTGAAGAATTTGTGAATTTGGTAAAAGCCAAGAACATTCCCGAACTTTATCCAAAAGCTTAAACCATGAATTTAGACGCACTTAAATTTCCCATTGGCAAATTCAAAACTGTTGACTTTACCCAAGAAGTGATAAATGCTTCAATTGAAGATTTAAAACAATTTCCAACTGATTTTGAAGCGCTTGTAAATGCCGTAAAACCCCACCAATTAGATTGGCTTTACAGGCCTGAAGGCTGGAGTATTAGGCAGGTAATTCATCATTTACCTGATAGCCACGCCAATGGTTATATGCGTTTTAAATTCGCTTTAAGCGAAGACCACCCAACTATAAAACCTTATAATGAAGCCAATTGGGCCAATCTGCCCGATACTGCAAATGCGCCAGTGCAATCGGCCATAGATTTTTGCAAGGGCGTGCATTCGCGTTGGGTTGCCTTGCTTGAGAGTATGAGCAAAGAAGACTACGAGCGCACTTTATTTCACCCCGAATACAATAGAACCTTTGCTTTAAAAAGCTATTTGCCGCTTTATGCATGGCATGGCAAGCACCATTTGGCGCATATAAAACAAGCCTTGGCACATGAAAACCAGTTTTAGAAAATATCTATCTCTGTTTGTTGCATTAATTTCAATTCTGGCAACTAGCTGTTCTGATAACAAAACTTCTAACCAGAAGGCCGCAGAAACTGATACATTGGAGAATGTTGTTTCTGATTCAATTAAACAAATAGAACACATTGATTCTGCAAGCAATGAGTCCAATTTTGGGCTCGATTATAAAAGCGAATATTGGGCAGAAAATCCCCAGATTTACTGGCAAGGGTCATCAAGAACATACATTTCAGATGTGTTGAATAGCAGCAATTTGAATGACGGCGATACCATTTTCTTTCCGCGCGGCATTTATACTGAGCGCCTAACACTTGAGAACAAAAAAGGACTTTATCTGGTGGCAAAAGACGGCCCCGCTTATTTTTGAATTAAAAGCAATACCGCCGATGTTTTTACCATCAGAAATTGTGAAAACATTCACCTTGAAGGCTTTTACTTTAAACACGATGTACCGGCAGGTTTATGCATGGATGCTATTGCTTTGAGAATTGAGAATTCAAAGAATAATTCAAATGAAAAATGCTTGATGAACGGCTCAGGAACTGTTGGGTTGCTGGTAGATCATTCTACTAATATTAACGCCAAAAACTGTATTATAGAAGAATGTTATAACACTGGTTTACAGGTGTCAAAAAGCAACATGGTTACCGTAAAAAATTCAGTTATTACGAGCAGAACGCCCATTTATCATTACGAGACTTTTTCAAATGCGTTACCCTATCAGGCTGAATTTCAAGATTCAACCAAATTCAACTTAAAACTAACCAATAATAGAATTGAATATAGAGGCAATTATGGCAGACTAATAGACGATAGCTACGTTACTCCAAAAGGCAACTACTATTTTCATAACAACCTTATTATTACATGGCGCGAGCGTGTAAAGAAAGTAAATGAAAACACGAATAAATATGCTGAAAACAATGGTTTTGAGCATCCTTTTTTAAACAATGGCAATTGGCATCCTGGCCAAACATTTATGAGTGCAGATGCTAAAAGCATTTTGGGCACACCCATTTTTTCACCCAATAGCCAATCAGTTAATCTTGCAAAGCTTTGGGAAGAGAATAGTACACCATCAATAA
>JAGQWA010000107.1 GCA_020437725.1 Bacteroidota bacterium
TAGATAACGACTTTTTTGAAGAAACCTATTAGACTTACTTCATATAATATCTTGAAACCCAACCAACACAAAATACATATTTCAAACGGCCCAACCTTTAAACGAATCGTTCTCGGCGTTGCGGCCATCATTGGGTGTTTGATTTTAAGTGTTACAGTACCTTTTTATTATGCCATTCTTGGGTTTTACGTTGGTCTGGTGGTGGTTCTATCAATAGAAGGCGTAATTATTGATTTCAAACGGAAGCGGTTAAAATCCTATTTTCACCTCTTATTCTTTAAGGTAGGCTTTTGGAAAAGCACAGAAGATTTCAAAAAAGTAATTCTAACACTAGAAGTCTCCAATACCACATATGCAAGCAGAGCTGCGCAAACATATCTTAGAACACGTTCGTATAATTTATTCCTGGTTGACTCAAATAATGACAAACTCCTTTTAGCAGAATACACCGATTATGATAAGGCCTTAAAGCTAGCTGAGATAATTGCCAAAAGACTCAACATCCCTTTTGAAAACCACTTTGAAGAAATGATGGAAGGCTTGGCCGAAAGAAGGGCGAGCATGGGTAGATGAAACTAATGCGGCAACTTATCTCTCAAAACCCCATATAAAAACGTGCCCAACACTGCTCCGAAAATGACAATGAGAATGGTGAAAACACCTTTGCCTAAAAGAACGAACATAGGGCCCGGGCAAGCACCAGTCATGGCCCAACCTAGGCCGAAAATGGTGCCGCCAATAATGTAGCGGAAGGCTGATTTCTTTTTTACGGCATAGTCAATTGGGTTTCCGCGAAACGAGCGTACTCTCAGGATTTTCATGGTGAGCACGAAAATGACACCTAACACCACCGCTGTTCCAATTACACCGTACATGTGGAACGATTCGAACCTGAACATTTCATAGATTCTGTACCACGAAACAATTTCAGCTTTGCTCATTATGATGCCGAAAAAGATGCCTATTAGCAGGTATTTGATGTATTTCATGGAGTTCAAATAATAAATGGAAGAATGAAATGAGTCATAACCAATCCGCCAATAAAGAAACCGATAACTGCTATGAGCGATGGCAACTGCAAATTGCTAAGACCCGTAATGGCATGACCAGATGTGCAACCACCAGCGTATCGAGTTCCAAAACCTACCAGCACTCCACCAATTAACAGAAACAGAAAGCCCTTAGCGGTAAATGCCGATTCAGTTCCAAAAATTTCATCAGGCAAAAAGGTAGAACCAGGATTCTCAATTCCTTTTTCTACCAATGCAGCTTGCGTTTTAGGATTTAAATCAATTGAATGATCGGTGGTTAAATACTGGTGCGCAATAAAACCGCCAATAATGGAGCCAACTATAAACGTGAGATTCCAAACCTGTGCTCGCCAATTGAATTTGAAAAAATCTGAACAATAGCCGGCACCCAAAATGCTACAGATACTGCGAAGATTTGATGAAACGCCAAACGACTTTTCGAATAGCATGAGCACCACCATCACAACGGCAATGCCAATGCCCGCCACATACCACGGCCAGGGTTCAAGAATCCACTCCAAAATATCTGTTCTTAGTTGAACCTACAAAACAGACCTTTTAGCAGCTCAGAACTTGTAACCTTTGTTACAATGGGGTTACCTATCGTTAAGGGGCTGCTTAAAAAGTCTTTTGGTCATCTTGTTCCGATAGCTATCAGAATAGTTCAGGATCTCATATATCTGGCTCTAAACCGAATCCCAAGATTCTGAAACTAGTTCAGAATGACTGCAATTTTTACTTTTAAGCGGCTCCAGCGGCCCCTGTCAATGCTTTCAAATTTTAATTTAGCAAAAGCTCTTACTGCCAACCGCCGCCAAGGGCTTTGTACAGTTGCACTGTGCTTATAAGCTGCTCTTTTTTGGTTTCTACCATTTCAATTTTAGCTTCCAAAGCATCGCGTTGGGTAAGCATTACTTCCATATAATCAGCGCGAGCAGATTGAAACAGGTTGGTTGAAATGGTAATGGATTGGTTTAAGGTTTGAACCTGTTGGCGTTTAAGGTCATAACTTTTTTGCAGATTGTCAAGGTTTGAAACTTGATTTACCACCTCGGTATATGCTTGCAAAATGGCGCGCTCATACTCATAAGCGGCTTGAATTTGTTTGGCATTTGCGGTGTAGTAATTGGCAATTATGGCATTACGGTTTACCAATGGCTGCACCACATCGCCCACTATTGAGTAGAGCATCGATTCTGGCGTTTGCAGCAAATACTCAGCGTTAAAAGCTTGGTAACCCAAACCCGCTGTAATTCCAACCGAAGGATAAAAATTAGCTCTTGCCACCTGAATATCAAGTTTTGATGCGGCCAATTTTTGCTCGGCTTGGCGCAAATCAGGGCGGTTTAATAGCAACTGCGATGGTACGCCCGTGCTTAGCGAGTCAGGTTTTAATTTGGTAAACTGTACCGAACTACGTTCAATGCGCTGCGGATAACGACCTACCAAAAGGTTTAGCCAGTTTTCAGTTTCAACTATTTGCTGCTCAATGGTAAAAAGGTTGCTTTGGTTTTTGAGTACTTCGGCTTCAAACTTTTTTACGGCCAGCTCAGTGACCTTGGCGGCCAGCTTTTGTTGCCTTACCATCTTAAGAGCGTTTTGTTGAATTTGGATATTGGTTTTAAGAATATCCAATTGGTTATCAAGCGCCATTAGCTCGTAATAAGCTTCGGCAATTTCAGCTACCAGTTGGGTTACCATAAAGTTTCGCCCTTCTATTGACGATAAATAGCGCATAACCGCAGCCTTACGCGCATTGCGCAATTTGTGCCAAATGTCAAGCTCCCAAGTGGCACTGGCTTGCAAAGCAATATCAGTTAAGGGCTCAGGAAACTCGCGACCGGGGGCAATTTCAGTGTTGGCATCGTTAGCGCCTTGGCTGGTGTAACGGCCAACTTTTTCAACTCCCGAGCCTAGTTTTAGGTTAACAAAAGGCAGGTACTCTCCTTTGCGCACACGGGCTTCGTTGCGGGCAATTTCAATTTCCTGAAGAATAATGTTCAACTCCTGGTTATTGGCCAACGCCAAATCAATAAGTGCGGTAAGGTTGGTGTCAGCAAAATAATTGCGCCAATTGATAGTTGCTGAGTTGGTGGTATCGCCCTGCCAGCTATAGCTTTCAGGTTGAGTAAGGGATCCGCTTTTTGGCACTAGCGTAGGTACACATGATACCAAGCCAAAGGCTACCAAAATCACTAAAGCCGAGCGGAATGTTTTATTTCTATTTGTCATTTCTCCTTTTCTTTTTAGCGATGGTTTTCACGATTTTTTTGAACTGCTTGGCCATGCCTTTGCGTCGTTCGCGCACAAATTCTTCACTTATTGGCTCAGTGCTTTGGTCTTGAATAATCGATTTTCCGTCAATGAGTTTTCCGAAAGCGAAATACAAACCCGGAATTACCAATACGCCAAATACAGTGCCTATAAGCATACCGCCCATGGCCGAGCTACCAATGGTTTGGTTGCCAATGGCGCCTGCTCCGTGGGCAATTACCAGCGGAATAAGGCCGGCAACAAAGGCAAAAGATGTCATAAGAATAGGTCTAAAACGCACCCTTGCGCCTTCAATGGCTGCATCGAAAATGGTGGCGCCTTGCCGCCTTTTTTGCACGGCAAACTCCACAATAAGCACCGCGTTTTTACCCAACAAACCTACCAGCATTATAAGGCCTACCTGCGCATAAATATCGTTGGCCAGCCCCATGGCTTTTAGCAGCATAAACGAGCCAAACACACCAATTGGTAAAGAGAAAATTACCGCCAGCGGAAGCACAAAACTCTCATACTGTGCGGCCAATACCAAGTACACAAATGCCAATACAATAATGAAGATGTAAAGTGCCTCATTACCACGGCTTGCTTCATCGTATGAAAGGCCTTCCCAAGCAATATCATACCCACGTGGAAGCTTTTGGGCCGCTACTTCTTTAATGGCATTAATGGCATCGCCGGTGGTGTAGCCGGCACCCGGCAAACCACGTATTGATGCGGAGTTGTACAAATTGTAACGGGTAAGCTCATTGGGGCCTTGGCGCTTATGTATTTTCATAAACGATGAATAGGGCACCATCTCGTCGCGGTCGTTCTTCACAAACAAATCCTTAAGGTCTGATGGATATCGGCGATACTCAGGAGCAGCTTGGGTGTAAACCTTAAAAAAGCGGCCAAAACGAATAAAACCCTGCTCATAGGTACTGCCAATAAGTATGTTAAGGTTTTCCATGGCTTTGCCTATTGACACGCCTTTTTGCATGGCTACTTTATTGTCAATTTCGAGCTCATATTGCGGATAGTTGGCTGCAAAAAAGGTAAACAAGCCAGTTATTTCAGGCCGTTCGCCAAGGGCAGCCATAAACTCTTGGTTTAGTTTATCAAACTCTTGATAGTCGGTAGAGTTGGTTTTATCTAACAGCCTTAGCGAAAAACCGCCCGATGAACCAAAACCCGGTACGGCTGGTGGTTCAAAAAACTCAACCACGGCACCAAGCCCTTTTGATTCTTCTTCCAATTCTTCCATTATTTCGTGAACCGAATGCTCACGCTCCGACCAGTTTTTAAGGTTGATAAGACAAGTACCCGCATTTGACCCACGGCCTTCTGTCATAATCTCATAACCAGCCAATGACGATACGGATTCAACCCCTTCAACTTCCTCGCAAATTTTTTGTAGCTGGCGCGAAACCTGATTGGTGCGCTCAAGTGTCGCTCCGGGAGGGGTTTGAATAATGGCATAAATGGTTCCTTGGTCTTCGCCCGGTATAAAACCCGCAGGCAATACCTTGTTTACCGCCATTATACCAATGCCAAAAATGGTAATAATGCCAAAGGTGATGATGCGGCGTTTTACAATGGCTCTTAAAATGCGCACATAAAGGCTTGTGCCTTTTTCAAATTGGCGGTTAAACCAGTCAATAAACCTATCAATAGGGGTTTTGCGGCGTGCTTGGCCAGTTGGGCTTCGCAAAATAATGGCACATAAAACAGGGGTAAGCGTTAAGGCTACCAATGCCGATAGTACAATTGAGCTGGCCATGGTAATTGAAAACTGCCTGTAAAAAGTGCCCACCGGCCCACTCATAAAGGCAATAGGCAAAAACACCGAAACCATTACCAGCGTAATGGCGATAATAGCACCGCTAATTTCGCCCATAACGGTTTGCACCGCTTTGTAAGGCGTAAGGTGTTCTTCGTGCATTTTGGCGTGTACGGCTTCTACTACCACAATGGCATCGTCAACCACAATTCCAATGGCCAAAACCAATGCAAATAGGGTAATAAGGTTAATTGAGAGCCCAAACATTTGCATCACAAAAAAGGCACCTATTAAGCTTACCGGTACGGCAATAATGGGGATGAGTGTTGAGCGCCAATCGCCCAAGAACAAAAACACCACTATGGCCACCAAAATAAAGGCATCGCGCAGGGTGTGTATTACCTGATCTATTGAGAATCTTAGAAACGTCGTAACTAATCTGGTAGTCCATTTTTTGAGGGAAATCGCCACGCAATTCCACCAGTTTTTCTTTTACCAGCTCTATTACCTCGCTGGCATTACTACCGTAAGCTTGTTTTAGCACAATGGCGGCAGATGGATGCTCGTCAAGGTTAGAGTATATGTCCATAAACTCAGAGCCCAATTCAACAGTAGCTACATCTTTTAACATTACCATTTCGCCTTCTTGGTTTGCCTTTACAATAATGTCTTCGTATTGCTCAGGCTTATTAAAGCGGTCTTGGTAAATAAGCACATATTCAAGGTCTTGCGCTGCAATTCCTGAGCTTTGCCCAAGCCTTCCCGGTCGGGCCAAAATGCTTTGGTCTTGCATGGCTTCAAGCAATTCTTCAGCCGAAATATTATAGGCCCGCATACGGTCTGGCTTCAACCAAATACGCATGGCATATTGTCGGCTTCCCAAAATATTTACGGTTGCAATACCATTTATACGCTTCAGCTCAGGCACCATGTGCACGTTGGCGTAGTTGTAAAGGAATTTTTGGTCGGTGTTTTCGTCGGTGCTGTAAAGGTTTACATACATCAACATACTGGGCTGCACGGGGGTAATAATTACCCCTTCTCGCTGCACCAACTCAGGCAACAAAGGCATCACTTGGTCAACCCTGGTTTTTACCATTACCACGGCCTGATTGGGGTCAGTGCCCGGTTCAAAAATTACCTGTATGGTAGCCTCGCCCGCGCTTGTGGCATCGCTAACAATATAGCGCATGCCCTGCACGCCGTTTATTGAGCGCTCTACCGGTATTAGGGTTGATTTTACAAGCACATCGGCGCTAGAGCCCGGGTAGGCAATAAATATGTTTACTGCCGTAGGGGCAATTTGTGGAAATTGTGATATTGGAAGTTGTGTAATGGCCAGCCCACCCGTAAATAGGATGATGATAGATATCACAATGGCAAATACTGGCCTGCGAAGTATCTTACTAAACATGTTGTATGGTTTTTAGTGAGTACTCCGCGATTACTCGGCGTATAAATCAAGGCCGGCAATCACTTCTAATGGTGCTGAAAATTGGCTGTGAATTTTATCGTTTTCACGTACCAATCTCAATCCTTCCAATAGTATATGTTCTTTTTCGCCAAGGCCATGAGTTACCTGAAACAAATGCGGCATTTCAGCACCCAATGTTATCTCGCGAGAGCGTACAATTCCGGTTTCGTCAACCACAAAAACAAACTTCTTGTCAAGAATCTCATAAGTAGCTTTTTGCGGAATCAGTAAAGCATCAACAATGGGTTCATTTATTAGAATATTACCCGTTTCGCCGTGGCGTAAAAGACCATCAGGATTTGGAAAAGTAGCTCTAAAAGCAATGTTGCCTGTTTCGTTGTTGAAGTCAGCTTCAATAGCGGTAAGCTTTCCTTTTTGACCAAAAATTTGGTTGTTGGCCATGCGCAATTGAACCTTCATTTCGCTGTTCTTTTTTACGCTGGTCATATAGTCTAGGTATTCAGCCTCCGGCATGTTAAAATACACCCACATTTCGCTGTTGTCAGAAAGCACGGTCATTAGCTCGCCTTCTTCCAAAAGGCTTCCTTGCCTAACATGAAAACGGTCCATAATACCGCTAAAAGGTGCTCTAATTTCAGTAAAACTAAGGTGTACTTTGGCGTAGCTAACTTCGGCAAGGGCTTTATCGTATTTGGCTTTTGCCAATGCCAATTCGTTTTTAGAAACAATATTGCTATCGGCCAGCGACTTGGTGTTTAGGTATTCAATGCGCGCAAAATCTGCTTCGGCTTCGGCTTTTTGCACTTCGGCACGGTAGATTAAAGGCATAATTTGAAACATCAATTGGCCCTTTTTTACGTATTGACCCTCGTCAACATAAATGGTTTGTAGGTAGCCTCTTTCAAGCGCCCTAATTTCAATATGCTGTATGGCCTGCATTTGGCATACATACTCTTCGGTAATTGATGTATCGGTTTTTAATGCTGTGGTTACAGGTAAGGTAAGTTCTTTGTGATGATGATCGGCAGTGTGCGATGCTGACGAATGACACCCCCAGATTAGTACTGACGACAGGAGTGCGAATAATATATGTTGAATCTTCATTTGGCTTATTTTAGCTATGAGATTGTTGTTTTTAAGAAAATTGACTTTTGGCCAAAGGGTTGAATAACTGCGCTACTCAACTGGTAATTAAATTTAAAAAGCGGATTGTGTGCCGCGAAAGGGCAACTTGAATTTGGAGTCAGTTACACTGAATTTGGTGATAATGCCCTTGGCATACTTACTAACAAATGCTGGCCATAAAACCAGTATTTCTCCGCTTAAGCCTTAAAGGGAATTTTGAGCTGATGCAGCAATAAATAAAGCGGCTGCTTAAAGTTACTATGCTTGGCTGAATGACATTTTAGGCTTGAAACCACATCAACCAACGGTGCACTTTTGCAGTAGCAGGTAAAGTGGTTGTAATCAAAAGCGGCAGCCCAATCATTTTCGGGTGCATCCTCAGAAATATCTTCAAGCGAAACGGATTCGGTTTCTTCAGCCTTTTGGTTATGTGGAGCATTGCGCGTAATAAGCGCCCCTACAAACAAAAACAACAGCGCAGCGGCTACTATATTGACAAGGGATATGTTTCTTTTCTCCACTAATTAGCAATTCGGTTCGAAATTATTTCAGATTTTAATGAGCGCAATGAACTATTTAAAATATTGCGTGAATGGAGTGTTAAAGGATTTGACTTATCTCAAGGTTTTACATTTCTGAACCTAATGTTTGATTCTGAAAAGGTGATTATGATGCGAAGCGATTACAATAGGGTCTGAGCCTCATGCTCTATCTTTGAATGTAGTTGAAAACGAACATTTAATTCTATGAGCCTAGCAAAACGTCCGATTCTCGTATTCGCAATTATATTTTCCGCTTGTCAAAGCAAAAGCCTCAATGAAAGCATTACTGAAGATGGGCAAATCGAAGCCGATTCAATCTCAAATCTTCAAGAAAAGTTGCCCAATGAAAAAAGGTCTGAAACTGAAACTCGAATTGATTCTACAGATCATTATTATAAAGTTGAATTTGATACATTTAGGCTTAAACAAGGTGAATCCCATATCGCAATTACATCTGAGTCTTTAATTTTTCCGATTGTTAGAACTGGTAACGCGCGCTTGGATGAGACTATAAACCAAGATGTAAAAAAGCGATATTCAAGAACAGGTAACTCTAGTGAAACGCTCGAATCTGCACTTTCTAAATTGGAAAATGAAGGAATTGTTTATCATGACTTCAGCATTTCTCTGAATAACTATGGCTTGCTCTCTTTTCAGATAAATTATGAAAGCTGCGGTGCCTATTGCACCAGTTGGACTGAATACTTCAATTATTCAACTTCTACAGGCAAATGGTTAACCTTAAACGATATTCTTGACACGGCAGGAGAATTTAGAAATCGAGTTTATGAGGACATTAAAAACCGTTATTCACAACAGAAAACGGAATTATTAGAAATGCTCAATGATCCTGAATCAGAACTTGACTCTTCAACATACCAATGGGCATTGGATTGTTATAACGATTGCGAAAAAGCCTTTAAATTGAAAACATTCACTCTACATCCTAAGAGACTCGAAGTAATTCACCAATGTTACCTTCCAAATGCTATAAAATACCTTACACCTGCATTTAACTTATACTATAATTACTCAGAAATTAAGGAGCATTCGAAGGTTGATTTAAAATAAATAAAAGTCCATGGCAAAAAAATTATGCCATAAAACCTTTCGCGCAAAACCCCTGTTTACACTCCATGCAAGTACGAATAGAACAAACCGAAAACAAAGGACGGGCCTACATTGGTGAGCTTCCTAAACCTTTGGCCGAAATGACTTTTACCATGGCTGGGCCTGATAAAATGATTATTGACCATACATCCGTTTCTGATGAATTGCGCGGCAAAGGTGCCGGCCGGCAATTACTAATGGCCTTGGTTGAAAAAGCCAGAAAT
>JAGQWA010000108.1 GCA_020437725.1 Bacteroidota bacterium
ATACCCTAAGGTCTTCTTTATCAGATTCTATTGACTCTCTGGCATAAGCCACATCAAAATTAAAAGTGGTTGCTCTTTGGGTTGAAAAGTTGATTGAAGGTAATTCAATGGTAAACTCATCGCCATTGCTGTTTACATTGAAATTTTTAAGCACCAAACTATTGTTGCCATCACTGGCAGCTTCATTTGTTACACTCCAATATAAATTACTAGATCCGTCGGTTTTTGTCCAGCCTTCTAAAGGAAAATTGGTTCCACCTTCAAAGCTTTCATAATAAGGAGCAGTAATTGTAGCCGTGTTGGCAATAACATTAATAAAGTTTTCTCTTGTTAGTGTATCGGCCTTTGTGCCATTTTTGATTATTAATGTTACGTTGTGAAATCCACCTGCTTTATAAGTAACTTTTGGATTTCGATCGAACGAAATACTTGGCGTGCCATTTTCAAATTGCCAGGTGTAAATGGTGTTTTTAATGTCTGTGCAAGATTGATCTCTAAAAGTAACTTGACCATCTTGGCAAATGGCACTAATGTCTGCGCTGAAATCGGCCACTATTTCACCAAATTTCGTAGTAGAATCTACAATGCCTGTGCTAAACCAGTTGGCTTTTTCAATAAGCTTTGGTCTATATTCTTTAAAAACAAAATCTACAATTTCTTTTTGGCCAGCGGTAAACATTACACGGCAACTGGTATAATCCATAATGTTCTCTACCATGTCTCTCTCGTCAGGACTGTCGTTTGTGCAACTATTTAGGTTCATTGGGCAGTCTTGTCTTGATTCTGATCTTGGGGGTGTGTCGCACACAAAATCTCCAGTTTCATCGCAACCTTTGGTTGTGCTTTCATCGCATCCATTTTCGAACGGATGCCTTAAGCCTAAGTAATGCCCTACTTCGTGAGAAAGAGTAGTAGGAAATCTATCTGGAAGGTCTGAGCGAACAATAATACCATCACCAGGAGCCAAGTTATTGCTAGGTAAGAATGCATAGCCTAAAGTGGTACCATTGCCAATAGTTCTTATACTAGCTACTACCCAAATGTTAAGGTATCGTTTTTGATCCCAAGCTCTACTAATTGATTTTACATTTTCTCCAGCACCTGTTGTCAAATCAGACTCGGTTCTTATAATACCTGATGTTGGGTTTCCCTGAGCATCTTTCTTTGCTAATTTTAATTCAACTTGCAGGTTTGCTGCACGGTCGTGCCATATTTCATCTACTTGGTTAAGGGTATAGTTTTTTTGCAAAAGAGCCGCATTACATTGGTCTAACATTTCTTGCACCTTGGCATCAGATATATTGCCTAATGTGCCATTGTAGATTACATGAACCACTGTTGGAACAAAACGCACGTTACAATCATTTGATGCTTTTTTACGAGCCTGGGTTCTATAAGCATTTAAACCGCTAATAAATTGAGTTTCTTCTTTCTGTTTTAATTCTGGATTGCTTTTGTAGTACTCATTTTGCATTTCGTCTGTAGAACACGGACTTACAGTTTGTGCAGTAATATTATCTGAAAAAACGAGCGCCATAAGGGCAATTACCATGTGTGCTTTTCTCATAACTTAGGTATTATGGTTTAAAAATGATTCTAAACCAGAATGGTTCAAAACTATACAAGCTACCCATATGAATTTATACTATGTAGAATCTTTAAGAATAAAAAAAGGCCCAATGCTATTTCACTGGGCCTTCATATTTTAAAGTAAATAATGGTCTATTGCCCGTATTGAATTTTTGTAACAATGATTTTATCAACCAATTGTAGTTCAAGTAAGTAAACACCTCTTTCGCTAATATTCATGTCGTTAGCACTTAGTGTAATTGAGTTTCTACCTATTCCAAGTTTTTTCTTACAATCTTTTTGAACTGTTCTGCCAAGTAAATCTTTAATTGAAATGCAAATTTCTTGATCCCTGTCAGACTCTACCTGAAGGGTAATGTTGTCTTCAAAAGGGTTAGGGTAAACATTCACATCATAAACAATCTGGTTGCCTGTTAAATCACCAATTCCTACTGATTGAACATTTGCCCAAGATGACAATTTGTATCTATAACTTAATAAAGTGCTACGCATTCTAACAACCTGTTCTTTTGAGAACATGCAGTGACAGGCATCATTCGTATACATCATATAGTTGTTTACTGGATCTGGTCTATCGTCAAGCGGGCAAGAATCCGGATGTTTCATATTTGCTGGGCATGTTTGCCAGCTAGCTGTAAATGCCTGGTCAATGTCGCAAATTCTGTCTCCAGCAAAATGGCAATCGCCAGTTACGCAACCTTGTTTAACTGAATCTGGGTTATAGATATCACCTTGAAACGGGTGATATAATCCTAAATAGTGGCCTACCTCGTGAGGGCCAGTGGTACTCGATCTATTTACTTGGTCTTTTCTAATTACAACTCCATCAGTTGCCCAAGCGCCAGCAGCATAATCAGTTGGAAATTGAGCAAAACCAAGAATTTGTTGGTTTGGATTGTCAGAGAAACTTCCAATTCTATCTACCACCCAAAAATTGAGATATCTACTAGGATCCCAAATGTTTTGATATTTTACTTCATTTCTATTAGCGGCACTACCGTCAGCATGTTCCCATTCATTAAAGGTAATACCAATGGTTTCATTCCCTTGTGGGTCTTTTGATGCTAATACAAATTTGATATTAGAATAGCCTATTGCATCTATATAATCTTCGTGCACTTTATTTTTAGCAGCTGCTTGGTCAGCATCAGATGGGCTGTAGCGGTTGTTCAAGCCTTCAATTAAACCGTCAACTTGTTCGGCTCTCATTGGAGTTGATCCGGGCATATAAAAAACATGCACCACCACTGGTATTACAAATGGTCGGCCATCATCAATATAGTTTTTGTAAGAAGCTGTTCCATTTGCTTCTTGAAGCATTTGGTAAGCTAGTTTGTCTAATTTTTCTGTGGCGGCCTTAATGGCTTCAGGATTTTCTTTAACGTGCTCTTGGTGCATTTGGTCGGTACCGCACCAGTGGCCATTGTTTTCTTCTTGGGCTACCGCTGCAAAAACAAACGATAAGGCAAATAGGGTAGAAATTAGTTTCTTCATACCGATGGTTTAAGATTACAAATTAAGCTAACATTAACAAAACTATAGTTGCGTTCACTAAAATTAAACGCAGATTTCACAAACGGGTTCATTCTTTCTATATCTAGTCTTTAGATTCTTTGCTGAGTTTAGCAACAATGGTAGAAACTGCAGCATCGCCAGTAACATTTACTACTGTGCGACACATGTCTAATATTCTATCTACTGGGAATATTAAAGAAATCCATAATGGATTTAAACCTACTGACTGCAGAACCATGATCATCATTATTAGACCCGCACTTGGCACTGCTGAAGCTCCAATTGATGCCAATGTTGAAGTTAGCACAATGGTTAGTTGTTGTGTAAGCGAAAGGTCAACCATATGAAATTGCGCAAGAAATACAACTGCTACAGATATGTAAAGGGATGTACCATCCATATTTACGGTTGCTCCAATGGGTAAAACAAAGCTGCTAACCTTTTTTGGCACTTTAAGGTTGTTTGTAACACAATCCATTGTTACTGGCAAGGTGGCTGCGCTGGAACTGGTTGTAAAAGCCAAGGTTTGTGCCTTTTGCATTCCTTTAAAAAACGATTTGTAGCTTATTTCTTTGGCCAATAGAATTACAATCAATGGGTAAATTACAAAAATCATAATGGCCAAGCCTGCTAATACAACTACCGAATAATAGCCTAAGGCGCCGAGGAAATTACTAATATTTTCACCGCCGGTTCCTGCCATTTCAGTTAGTTTTCCGGCCATTAGGGCAAAAACAAAAAATGGAGCTCCCTTCATTACTATGTCAACCATTTTTAAAAAAACTTCATTAAAACCATTCACCAGTTTTTGAATGGGTTTGGCGTCGTCTTTTTTTATTGATAAAAGGGTAATTCCAAAAAACAGGGCGAAAAAAATGACTTGTAGCATTAGGCTATTGTCTCCCAAGGTTTTAAATATGTTTTGTGGAACAATGTCTTCTAACATTGCCAATGGGCCAATTGATTTTCTGCTATTTGCGTTGGTATGTCGGTTTTGAGCGTCTTGGTTTTGAGCCAATTGCTCATTTTGGGCCGTTGCCGCAATAACGTAATCTTGGTAATTAGGATTTTCTAGGTAATTAAGCTTGTCTTTCTTTTCTACGTTATCAGTTTCATTTACCCATAACTCGTATGAAATTCGGTTGGTTATCTGAAAAGATTGGTCAATGGCATTTCCAGGCTTAAAAACATTTACCAATATTAACCCAATAATAATGGCAGTTACAGTAGTGCTTAGATAAAGAATTACCGTTTTTATACCCAACGAACCCAGTTGTTTAATGTCTTGTAAATCGCTTACCCCTTTAATAATTGAAAATAAAACCAACGGTAGCGCAATTAACTTAAGCAGGCTTATAAACATATTGCCAAAAGGAGCTACCCAATTAAGCGTAAATTGTTGAATGCCCAACTCAATACCGGCAAAAGCCCAGCCAATTCCTAAAAGTAAGCCAACAATAATTTTGGTATGTAGTGGCAGTTTTTTCATGTAGAAGGTTATCTAAATGGCCTGCAATTAAGGTAAACTAAACTTGTATAACCAACAAGAATGGGTTTAGAGCAAAATTTATTCAGCATTTTTGCAAAGATTTTCTATGGAAACAGTAATTCTGGTTATAAGCATATCGCTTCTATTTTCGGCCTTTTTTTCTGGCAGTGAAATAGCGTTTGTCTCAACCAATAAGCTAAGAATTCAGCTTCAAAATTTTGATCAATCATTAATAGGGCGAATTTTATCGGGTTTTGTAAACAACCCTTCTAAGTTTCTTACCGCCATGCTTATTGGTAACAATATTGCCATGGTGGTTTACGGAGCCTATTTTTCAATTTTTATAACTTCGCTTTGGCAAAACTGGGGCATTTGGGGTTATGATAATGAGCCTTTGGTTTTTGCTGTACAAACCATTTTAGCATCAATGGTGGTATTGCTTTTTGCTGAGTTTTTGCCCAAGGCTCTTTTTAGCATAAATGCCAATAAATCGCTTCGCTATTTGGCTATTCCCTTAATTATAATTACCACTATTTTAACTCCTTTGGTCTTTGTAATTCTACAGCTTTCAAATTGGTTTCTGAAAGGTGTTTTGAAAATTAAAATTGCTAACGAAGAAGACGGCTACAATAGAGTTGATCTTTTTCATATGATTTCTGAAGAAAATGAAACCAGCGAACCAGGTAAGGAAACTGATGTTGATACCGAGATTTTTTTAAATGCCATTGAATTTGCGAGTGTAAAAATTCGCGATTGCATGATTCCGCGAACCGAAATAGTGGCCATTGATATAAATGCTTCTATACAAGAACTAACCAATATTCTACAGCAAAGTGGTCATTCTAAAATTTTGGTTTATAAAGAAAACATCGATCACATTATTGGCTATGTTCACTCAATTGGCTTGTTCGATAATCCAAAGTCAATAAATAGCATTATTCTACCCATACCATTTGCCCCAGAATCTATGCAAGCAAGCAACGTATTGCGAATGATGATGGACAAACGTAGAAGCATTGCCTTGGTTGTTGATGAATTTGGTGGCACTTCTGGAATAGTTACTGTTGAAGATATTGTGGAAGAGATATTTGGAGAAATAGAAGATGAACACGACGTTGAAGAGTTAACTGAAGAAGTGATTGAACCTGGTGTTTTTCGTTTTTCGGCTAGGTGCGAAATAGAGTATTTGAATGACAAATACAACCTGGCTTTGCCCGAAGGTGATTATGAAACCTTAGGTGGCGGAATTATTAGTGTGAATGAACGAATACCTGAACTTGGCGAAAAAGTAGCATTTGGTGCCTATTCTGTAACTGTAGAAAGATTAGAAGGAGCAAGGCTTGAAGAAGTGCTTTTAGAAGAACTAAAAAATGAAGCAAACGAATAATCTCTGGCTTGTACCCACTCCAATTGCTGCCGAAAACCCTACCGAGTTTACTCCAATTTTTAATAAAGAAATTTTAGAAACGGTTACTTTTTGGGTGGTAGAAAACGCCAAAATATTCAGGCGCTTCTTATCGAGTTTAGGCATTCCGTCACCCTATAATCATTTAACGCTAGTTGAAATTGCCAACAAGTTGAATGAAGCAAATGTAGAAGCCGATTTACAAATAATTTGGAATGCTTTTAAGGATGGCAAAGATGTTGGTCTGGTTTCTGATGCGGGCTGCCCTGGCATTGCAGATCCTGGCAATATAGTGGTAAAAAAAGCCCACGAACTTGGCGTATCAGTAATGCCTTTAACTGGAGCATCGTCTATTTTTTTGGCATTAATGGCATCTGGATTAAATGGGCAACAGTTCTCTTTTCACGGTTATTTGCCCATTAAACCAGCTCAATTAAAAAAGAGGTTACAATTCCTTGAACAAGATTCTCAGAGCTCAAACGCTACTCAAATTTTTATTGAAACGCCGTATAGAAATCAATCAACATTTAAAGCGTTAATTACAACATTAAAGCCAGCAACAAAGCTTTGCATTGCCTATAATATTTATGGCGAAACTCAGCAAATAACCACTAAAACCATTGGGCTATGGCAGCGCAATGAGTTCGCTTTCGAGAAATATCCTTGTGTTTTCTTGTTTATGGCGTAGTCTCCATAATGGTAAACTGCTTTTTCATTTTTGAGTAGAAACCGTAATACTTGCGGTTACAGTTAATAATATAAGTTTGATATGATGGTAAAATAAGCGCATTGCTTAGAGCATCTTCAAGCATCTCTGGCATTGAGTGTTCGCTTACAATGTTGGGTTGAATTAAAATGAATTCGCCATCTGCTAAAGAATATGCAAAATCTAAATACGCGCTTGTTGTGTGTTTTGAAATGTAGTAGTCTATTTGCCCCACATCACTTAATTTATTGGGTAGATTATACTTTATGCCATTAATTTTTAAATGTTGCCATTGGGGCATTGCTGTATGTTTGGCTTGTTTAAGTTCTGAGTTTTTCCAGTTATGAATGCCTAGAGAAAAATTTATAATGCCATCTTTTTTTGAGCACTTAAGCCCAATTTCCGAATCTTGATCAAATGAGCTGCACCATTCTAAAAAGCTGCAGTCTTTTAAAGATAAAAGTGCCGTTTCTTTTTGTGCCAAAACCAATTCGGCAGAAACTGGGTTAGATAGTGCTAACTCCCATGGTGTGTGGCTTGAGTCTGCCAGTAAATCATGCCTTTGAACACTAACTCCCCATGGTCCGCAGAATGCTTGGTAAATAGAGTTTTCGAATAGTACCGAATTGGTAAAATGCCCTGTGTTCGAAGCCGTAAAAGGAAAAGTTGCATTTAAACACTTTTCAGTTGTGTGGTAGGTAGTTAAATCAATGCTAAATAAATGTGTTTTGTACATCTCATCATAGGTTATTTGTAGCTTGTTGCCTTGTAAATAACATTTTACTTTTCGCATCAACATTTCGGTTGAATAGGTGCTGCAAAAGCTCGCCAACCCTATTGCGTTCATACTAGAATTTTGATTGGCTTTGTGCCATTCCTTCGCTAAAGGAAACTCAATTTTAAAGTTCTGAATCTTGGTATTTGAAGAACTACTGGTTTTTAGTAGCGCTAGTTGGTTGTGTTCGCCTTTATAAATGAGTACAACAAATTCATTTTTTACAATAAAGTAGTCTAGTATAACATCTAGTTTTTGTAAATAAACTTCTTCTATTTTATGTGTTAACTGCTCGTTATATTTATGAAATTCTAAAGTTTGAATTTGATTTTTGTTGCCTCCATAATAGAGTATTTGCACGGTTTTGGTGTCAACTTTAATTCCTATAAGTTGCTGAACTCCATATTTTTTAATTGAAACCTGTAATATTTTATTGGCTTCAAAATATTGATTGGTTATAAGTACTACCAGTTCCTTGTCATTTAAATAAACAAAATTCCAGCGTAGGTCATCATCAAAGTAGATATGCTGGGCGGCTTGTTTTGGTATTTCAATAGAAAATGCGCTTACTACATTTTGGCATTTTACACCATTGGCTAGCAGTACGCAAGCAAGTTGAAGTATGAGTTTAAAGAAAAATGAAGAAGGTGTTTTCAAACAGCTGTTACTCTATCACAAATTTCCTTCTAATAACTGAATTATGGCTGTAAATAATACAAACGAATTGGCCTGCGGGCAATTCATTTACGCGAACGGTTGCCAGTTTTGAATTTGAAAACCATTGTTCTAAAAGCAATTCGCCTTTTAAATTAATTACTTGCACTTTATTTATTCCGGCAGCAAATTCTAGGTTTAGAGTATTGCTGGTTGGGTTTGGAAATAGCACAATATTGGGGCTGCTAATTGGTTTTGTGGGTTCTTTTACACTGTTGCCAATTCGGTAACCTACTGTAAGCCAAGAAGGTAATTTTTTACCAATAATCTGATCTTGAGATTCCCTTAAAATAATCATGCTGTCAAGATTTACATCAACAAGATTAATAGCAGTATCGCCAAATGCCGTAGTAGATGTATATGCAATTTTATTATCATTATGAGTAAAACACGGGTTCGAAACAATACTAGATTCGAGCAATTTAACTATTCCGCGGTTAGGCCGCGAGTCGTCGTAAATAGAAATCCAGTTTGATTTTTGAATGGAATTGTTCTGATCACAAGTTATTAAAGTAGGTCTATTTTTAGCAAATTTTGGGTTTTTATAGTGGTTATACGATAACTTTTTTGAGCCAAAAGGTGCGCGTATTTCGCCTTCGTCTGGAGCGTTGTTTTTAGAATCCCAAATTTTTAGAATTCCAATATTGTATTGAAGCTCGTTACTTAAATGATCATTGTTTTTTAGTTTGGCTTCGCAATCAAACAAAATATGTTCTCCATTATAATTCCATTGCAAGCTATTTATGCTCGTAATTGACGGGTAATCTATTGGTTCGTTTCGGTCTTGAACATAATAATAAGGAGCAATAAAATAGGTCCACAACTTGTTCTTTAATAGGTCGTAGAGGTAAATGTTCCCATCAAAAGGCTCTGCTGTTAAGGCTAACTTTTTACCATCTGGGCTAACAGAAACGCTATTCCAGTTAATGGCTGTGTTAATGTTAAGAATAGAGTCATAAAGAGATTGAGATTCGCTTAAAGTGTCAGAATTTATTGGAGAAAAATCTAGTTTATGAATTTGTCCTTCATATCCAACATAAAAACCATAGTATCCGTTATCGGTGCTACTTATGTAGGTTTTAGGGCTTGAAATTTTGTTCAATAAGTTGCTTTTTTCTTCAAAATGATCTGTGTAGGCAACTACCCCCGCCTTTTTATTTCCTGTTGATTTTGTAATAATAAAGTTTTTGCCAATTACTGGTTGAAGCTTAACACCTGGCTCGGTTTGGTCTGGAACTTCTAAACCAACAGCTTTAAACGCGTTCATGGCATATCTCCATTCTGGGTTT
>JAGQWA010000109.1 GCA_020437725.1 Bacteroidota bacterium
GAAGTGGCCAAAGAGCTACCACCACTTACCACCCAAACCATTAGCTGCCAAATGAGCGACGAACAAGAGAAGTAATATGAAAAAACCAAGTCGAAATACCGAAATGAAATTATTAGCCAAATTGCTGATGTAGAGCTTAGTAGAAACCGTTTTCTAATATTAAAAGGGCTAACCGAACTTAGGCAAATTGCCAACCACCCCACCCTTTTTAAATCTGATGCCAATCTGCCATCTGGCAAATTTGAATTGCTTAAAGAGAAATTAACTGAGATTTTAGAAAGCAATCATAACGTGCTCATTTTTTCGCAATTTGTAAAACACCTTGAGTTAATAGAGAGCTACCTACAAAAGCGAGCAATTACTTACAGCAAGCTTACCGGAAATACCCAAAATCGCGAAGCAGCGGTAAGTGCTTTTAATGACAATTCAAAATGCAATGTTTTTCTTATTTCATTAAAAGCGGGTGGCGTGGGGCTTAATCTCACAAAGGCCGATTATGTGTTTGTAATTGACCCGTGGTGGAACCCTTTTGTTGAGAAACAGGCCATTGACCGAGCCTATAGAATTGGTCAGGAAAAACACGTTTTCGCCTACCATTTTATCACTAAGAATACAATCGAAGAGAAGATTCAAAACCTTCAACGAAAAAAGAAAAATTTGTCTGCTGAATTACTTACCGGCCAAAACAGTGTGCTTGCACAGCTTAAAAAAGACGATTTGCAGGAACTGTTTTCTTAGTCTTCGATAAAGGAAGAAAGTGGAAATTTCAGATTCTCATACTCTTCTAAATCAACTTTAATAGAGCCTACAAAAATGCCTGACTCTATTCTTACAGGTATATGATTTTTGTCGGCAGTAACATAAACCGTCATACTGTTTTGGCCACTAAATACTCTGCCTTCTACTAGTTTAGGAACAATTTTTAGACAATTAAATCTGCCCAAATTTGTCTTTATTTCTTCTTCACCAACAATTTCCATGCTCGATTCGAACCACTCATTTTCAAAAAAAACATTCAGCGGAATCTCCTTGCCTATCGATTCTGAGCCGTAATTAAAGCTGCGCATGTAATAAATCATTGAAACTAGGTCGTGCACATTTAATGGAATCTTTACCCTACTCTCCTCACCATCATGCTGCCCTATTGCCAACTGCTTTTTTCTATTAAAATAGTAGCTCTCCAAACTTTTGTAATCTCCTTCTGAAATATTGCGCGAGTACACGCTTGGATAGAGCGATTGAGAATCAACATAGGAAAGGTAAAAGTCTCTCACCTTGTAAAAATTGTCCCACCAGCCGTATGATTTCCCAATGGCTTCGCACACAAAATGTGGTTTACCACCAACCGTGTGCATGGTGTCAGCCACTTGAAATATGGCCATTCCAGCATCTATAAAACCATAATGAATGTTGTAAACTAGTTTTTCGCCAAGGTTAAATGCATGATAGTCTATAGGCAAAAGCTTGTTATTAACCGTGGCATTTTTAAAAGCTGACGTAGCCACTACAAACCCTATTGCCAATAGCCATTTCATAAGCTTAACTGTGCCTGTAATTTGGTTATGTAATCTGGCAATTTTAAAAGCCTAGTGCCATACCACGAAAACATTTCACCATCAACTAATTGATGTTTGGCTTTCGGAAAATGTTCTTTTAAAGGCTGCATATGTTTATCCTTAAATGGAAACGGTTCTGAAGAATAAAATACAAAATCAGGTGAAATTGTTCCCAAAACATCATTATTTAATTCAGGGTATCTATCTGGTATTGAAACAATTGCAAAACCCAAACATTGAAGAACTGATGCAATAAAAGTATTATTACCAACAGCCATTAATGGTTCATTCCAAATTAAATAGAGCACTTGCCCTGCAAACATGTTTTTCAATGTATGGAAACTGGCTTTTAATTGAGCAATAAGCTCATTGCATTCATTTGTTTTATTGAACAATTCTCCCAAATCTGCCATCATATAATAAGAATCGCTAAGTGTTAGAATATCGCTAGTGTAAACACAAAACTCTTTGCGCAATTGCTCAATATCCGTTTGAAGGTTTTCTTCCTTATTGGCTATAATTATGTCGGGCTTTAGCTGGCGAATTTTATCTAGATTAAGTTGCTTGGTTCCGCCTACACGGGTGCTTTTTTTTACTTTTTCTTTGGGGTGAACACAAAACCAGGTTGTACCCACCACATATTCATCAAGACCTAAAAAATAAAGAAGTTCGGTTTGAGATGGCACCAAACTAACCACTCTTTTCATCGGATTTTTTATGCTGAAAACATGGCCTGTTTGGTCGGTAAACGAACGCATTATTTTAACACATTGGTCAAGTAATACTTAACCAAATCAACCAAACGGGCGCTATATCCAAATTCATTATCGTACCAGGTTATGAGTTTTACCAGTTTACCAAACGACTCTGTTAAACTGCTATCAAAAACACCTGAATGATTGTTGCCAATAATATCTGTTGAAACGAGTGGTTCTGTTGTATATTCAACAATACCGTTAAGCTCGTTTTCTGTTGCCAGTTTTATACATGCATTAATCTCTTCAACGCTAGCTGGGTTTCTAAGAAGTAGGGTAAGATCTGTAAAAGATCCGTCAAGAACCGGTACCCTGGCTGCATTGCCTTGAAATCTTCCTTCAAGATGTGGAAACAACTTAATAATGGCCTTTGCAGCACCGGTAGAAGTAGGAATAATAGAATTAGCCGCCGCTCTTGCTCTTCTTAAATCACTATGTGGTGCGTCGTGAATTCTTTGATCGCTAGTATAGGCATGCACCGTGGTTAAAAAGCCATTTTCTATACCCCAAGAATCGTCAATTAACTTTACTATATGTGCACATGAGTTGGTGGTGCACGATGCATTTGAGAAAATCAACTCATTATTTGTGAGTTGAGTGTGGTTTAAACCCATTACATATTGCCCTATTTCAGGCGATTTTGGCGGGGCACTAAGCAACACCCTTCTTGCGCCTGCATGTATATGTAATTGTGCTTCTTCCAACTTTCTAAAACGCCCGCTTGCTTCTAACAGCAAATCAATTCCAGTCCAATTCAGATTTTCGGGATTTGGTTCTGAATACACCTTAATGGCCTTTCCATTAAGTATTAATTCAGATTCTGTGGTTTCTACAGTTCCATTAAACCTGCCATGAACACTATCGTATTTAAACAAATGTGCCAAGGTTGAAACACTGGCCAAATCGTTTATGGCTACAATTTCAAACTCATTTTGTTCAAGTGCAATTCTGGTAAAAATTCTGCCAATTCGTCCAAATCCGTTTACTGCTACTTTCATTTTTTACTTGCGGGTTAAAGCTTGAATAATATCGTGCTTTGAAATAATGTCGTACTCACCATTCGATTTCTTAACCAACACGGCATTTGTTCCGTTGTCCATATAACTTACTATTTGGGCAAAATCTTCGTTTTCGTCAACTACTGGCAAACTGTTTTCCATAATATTAGCTATTGACAAATGCATGGTTTCGTTGTTGTTTACCACTTCTTTATAAAGGGTAGATTCGGTAACTAATCCAACTATATTATGCCCATCAACAACGGGTATTTGCGAAATGTTGTGTTTGGCAATTAAATCAATTGCATCGGTTATAGATTTTGAGCTCTCTATTGTAATAAGGTCAATTTTGTGTTTTTTCTCGATAATGTCAATAGCTCTCATTTTGTTTTCTACCAAAAAGCCACGCTCTTGCATCCAATCGTCGTTAAACGCTTTGCCAACATATCTACTTCCATGGTCGTGAAATAAAACCACTACCACATCTCCTTTTTTAAATCGATTTTTCAATTGCACAATTCCACTCACCGCAGAACCTGCGCTATTGCCTACCATTATGCCTTCTTCGCGTGCAAGCGAACGTTGGTAAAGCAAACCGTCTTTATCGGTTACTTTTTCAAAATGATCTATAACTGAAAAATCAACATTTTTAGGAAGAATGTCTTCGCCAATTCCTTCGGTTATGTAAGGGTAAATTTCTTTATGGTCGAAAATGCCTGTTTCGTGGTATTTTTTAAATACAGAGCCATAGGTGTCAATTCCAATTATTTGAATGTTGGGGTTCTTTTCTTTTAGAAATTTTCCAACCCCAGAAATGGTGCCGCCCGTGCCAACACCCACTACAAAATGGGTAATTTTTCCTTCGGTTTGTTCCCAAATTTCAGGACCAGTTTGCTCATAATGCGCCTTTCTGTTAGATAGATTGTCGTACTGATTTAGGTAAACAGAATTTGGGATTTCGGCTGCCAATTTTCTAGCAACAGAATAATAAGACCTTGGATCTTCGGGAGTAACGTTTGTAGGGCAAACAATAACTTGAGCGCCAACTGCTTTTAGCAAATCAACCTTTTCTTTGCTTTGCTTATCGTTGGTAGTAAATATGCATTTGTAGCCTTTTACACATGCTGCTATTGCCAAACCCATACCTGTATTACCAGATGTGCCTTCAATTATGGTTCCGCCGGGTTTTAAAGTTCCGTTAGCTTCGGCATCTTCTATCATCGCTAAGGCCATTCTATCTTTAACCGAGTTGCCAGGATTAGTGGTTTCAATTTTGGCCAAAACGGTGGCTTCACAATCGCCAATTACCTTATTTAGTTTAACAAGTGGAGTATTTCCAATGGTTTCTAATACGTTGTTGTAGTACTTCATTTACCTTTAGTAAGCTCTACAAAGCTAAAGGCAAAGTGCGTAATTCCTTAAGCCAGTTCAGAGTAATTTCAATGCCATAATACCGAGTATTAGCAGCCATACTATTTCAAGGAAAACCCAGAAAAACCTAAACATTTGGAATTTGATTTTTATGTAAGGCTCTGTGATATAAACCAGTATTTTAACTTCGGTTCTAGTTTCTTTTTTGCAATTAACATACAAGTGCAGATTGTAAATAATCATGGCAAAAACATGCAATAAATGCAACCCTGAAAGCAAATAAACTATGCTATTTGAAGGAGCACTAGTAAAACCTGCATTTTGATTGGCAAGGCTGTGCCAACCTATCCATTGAAATGTGCAAAATACAAATAGCATAAATAGACTAATGAGCAAGTTTCGTTGCAAAGTACTTATAGCTGAATCTTCTAAATTATTTCTAGTATTTAAAACAAAATGGGTGGCTGCCGTTATAGAAATGGTGCTGTAAATAAATGCATTGGGCAGTTTTAAGTTAGCATTATGGTTTTGGTAGAAGAAATAAAGTGAACCAAGCGCAACAAAGCTAATTGCACTTGCCATGAGTCCAAAAGCAAGAACTGTTTTAAAAGGATGGCTATAGTCTCCAAATGCAAATGGTAGAAGCCGCTGCAAGCACTTCATAGGGTACTAAAAAAACTCAAACCCCAACTGAAAACCATAAATTAATGATGAAAAACCATGAGGCGAAAAATCATTTACCAAACCTACATTTTGGCCTATTTGATATTCTGCAAAAGCCCCTATTCTGGTGGCGTAATTACCATAGGCGAACCGAAACCCTGGCTTTAAATAAGCAAAAATTTGGTTGTTTACACGTCTTCCGTCAGCAGGAATCATTTTTCCTGAAAAATCATTGAACTCTTCAAGCAGCTCGCCATTTTGACGTATGCTGTAACTGCCCACAAAAGATAGCTGATCTATAATACTTCGCCCAACAACCATACCCGCGTGTAGCATAAAATGGGTGTATTCAGTTCGTTGAGCCAATCTAAAGCCTGTGCATGTAGTTGGTTTTCTGGTAAGATTGCCATAAAATGAAATTCCAAAATTTAGTGCTCCAGATCTAATTTGGTGTGTCCACTCTCCTGATGCTGAATAACTTAAACCATTGTTTGAAAAGTTATCGAAGCTTCTATAATACACATCGGTTACTCTGCCTTGCAACCCTGCGTGCAAACCAAACATATCACTTGGATTAAAATTTAGCTGAATGCCGGGTGCAAAAAGGCCAAATGGAAGACTCAATTCTACATTAGGCTCATCGGTAAAAATATTAATCATACCTGCTTGGGCTTCAAAGCTTACCGCAAATGCCGGCAGGGTTCCGTTTTGCAAATCGAGCCAAGATCTGTTCAGATGCTTTCTTGAGTCTAGGCCATGTTTGCCCAAATCTTTTTGATTAAGTTTTCTCTTTTTTTGCGCAAAAGCCGAATTGCTAGCGCATAAAACAATAATTAAAGCAAGTAACCCATTTGTCCAAAATCTCATGTCAAGCGATTTCGCACAAAAATACACTTAATTGAATGCCATGAAATAGGCTTTTAAATCATTTCATTTTTGATAGAAAACAGCCTGTTCTAAACTGTCTAAGTGTAAACTTGTGCAGCATTTGCTAAAATGAACAGGAATCATGATTTCGCTTTTATCGCCCGCAAAAACGCTCAACTTTGAGCCTACCCATCTGGTAAACAATCTCACTACTCCTGCCAATCTAGACCTTAGCGAACAGATCTTAAGTAAGCTGGCTAAGCTTAGCAGAAAAAAAATTGGTGAATTAATGAACATTAACACACAGTTGGCACAACTAAATCATGAACGGTATGCCACCTGGACTTCGAATTTTAATGAAGGTGAATTAAAAGCAGCAGTTCTTGCCTTTAATGGTGAAGTGTATAGGGGCCTTTCTGCACAAAACTTTGGTTCAGACGATTTTGACTTTGCTCAAAAGCATCTGCGAATTTTAAGTGGATTGCATGGAGTGCTAAAACCGCTTGATAAAATAAAACCCTACCGACTTGAAATGGGCACACGATTGTCGATTGGTAGAAAGAAGAATCTCTATGCTTTTTGGCAAGAACCCCTAGCAAAACAGTTAAGAGAAGCGCTTAACCAAAGCGAGTCTAACACCATTCTTAACTTGGCTTCAACAGAGTATTTTAAGGCAGTAGATAATGACATTTTAAAGGCCAATGTGGTTACATGCCATTTTCAAGACTTTAAAAGCGGCGGTTATAAAACCGTAATGACCTATGCAAAATTGGCTCGCGGTGCAATGGCAAATTTTCAAATTTTGCACAGGTGCAAAGAGCCCGAAGCCATCAAAGAATTTAATTGGGAAGGATACTCATTCAACCCAGAATTAACAGAGGGCAACAATTGGTTTTTCACTAGAAAACAGCAAGCGTAGTGGTTGATAAGGGAGTTAGAAACTGGCTTATTACAGGCATTGCACTCATTTATATTATGGTGGCCATTGGCGGTATTACACGGTTAACAGATAGTGGCTTATCAATGGTTGACTGGAGGCCTATAATGGGTTCGCTTCCGCCTTTAAACCAAGCCGAATGGCAAGCTTCTTTTAATGCATATAAAAGCTCGCCAGAGTATATTGAGCTAAACAACCACTTTACTTTAAGTGATTATAAAGGCATTTTTTGGTGGGAGTTTATACATCGTTCTATTGGTAGGTTATTGGGAATTGTTTTTATAATTCCATTTATATTTTTTGTTGCCCGAAAACGCATAAAAGGCAATTTGTTAAAATGGTGCTTGGTTATTTTATCACTGGGTGCTTTGCAGGGTTATTTAGGTTGGTATATGGTTGAAAGTGGGTTGTTTAACAGGCCTTACGTAAGTCAATTTAGATTGGCTATACACCTTAGCATGGCTTTTACCATTATAAGCGTTATTTGGTGGGTTTTGCTCATGATCCAAAATAAGGAGCGAAACCAAAGTGGCGGTGGTATTAGAGCTCTTGGCCTTGCATTCTTTGCTTTGGTTTGTATTCAAATTATATATGGTGCTTTTGTGGCAGGTTTAGATGCTGGCTTGGTGCATAACACTTGGCCTTTAATGGACGGTTATTTTATTCATCCCGCTTCATTTGGAATGGATAGTCTGTTAGCTAACCTTACAGAAAACAAATCAGGTGTTCAATTTGTGCATAGAACCCTTGGCATAATCGTTTTTGTGTTTGGTTTATTTCTGTTTTCAAGAAGCCGACACGCTTTTACACAAACACAGAAAAATGCTCTAACAACAATTGCTATTGTAGTAATTCTTCAATTCATACTAGGAATTGCCACTTTGTTGGCGGGTGTTCCGCTATTAATTGCTGTTTTACACCAACTTGGAGCCCTGACTCTTCTACTTGCTTCTGTTAGAGTTATTTATTACTTCAAGCGTTAACCACATCGAGAATTTGACGAGTGTGTTCAGCACTTTTTACTGGCGAAATAATTTGTTGAATTACTCCATTTTCGTTGATAATGAAAGTAGTGCGGATGGTTCCCAATTTCAATTTTCCAAACATCAATTTTTCTCCCCAAACTTGGTACGTATTAACCATTTCATGGTTTTCATCAACCAAAAGATCATAGGGTAAATTGAATTTATTAGCAAATTTTAGGTGCGATTTTTGGCTATCTATGCTTACCCCCGCAACTGAAAAACCTGCTTTAACAAGTTGAATATGATTGTCTCTTAGATTACAGACTTGTTTAGTGCAAGTTGGAGTATTGTTTTTTGGATAAAAGAACAATATGAGCTTTTTGCCTTTATAGAATTCTAAATTTCGTTTTTCTCCGTTTTGGTTTATTGTTTGAAATCTTGGTGCTTTTTGCCCAATTTTTAAAGTCATTACCTAGTGTACTTTAATTCAGTTTCGTTCTTGTTACCAACCCTGTCAACGGCAATTATTTTCATAACATGCACTTTATCGTCTGGTTCAGTAGAAAAAGAATATCTCAGCACGCCAGCCTTATAATCATGTTCCATAATAACAAATTCGCCATCAATAAAAGTCTTGTAGCTTTTCAAGCCAGAAAGGTTATCGCCAATTCCAATAGAAATGCTTTTTCTCCATTTTAGATTATAACCATCTATTTTATGTGGAATTATGCTTGGTGCAATGGTATCTATGCTTACACCAAAACTACCAAAGTATCTTGCTCTAGCTAAAACCCAACCATTGCTATAATAGCCGCCTTCACTACGACCATTACGTGTAACCACAGCTTTGTTTTGGTATTTTTCAGGAATGTTTTTAGCTTTAATTGATACTTTATAATATTTATGTACTGGAGTTTCAGCTGAATGAACAGAGTGTTTTAGCGAATACTTATAGGAGCTCTGAACAGAATAATCATACCTAAATGCAAAGTCGTCATAAAAACAACCTTCAGGAAACTCAAGCCTAATTTCATCGGTTTCGAACTTATTTGTTTGGTTGTGTTTAAAAATAGCTTCGCCACCACCTTTTAAAACTTGGCTTGGGTAGTTAAATTCTTTTACTCCCTTAAGTATAAATGAGAGTTGGCAGGTATTTCCAGTTCTGTCTTTAAACTCAGCAACCATATCTAAAACGGTATATTCTCTCAGATCAATAATACCGCCGTTGTATGAACCATTGTAAACATCTAATTTATTGCCTGGCAAAACATACGCTCTATTATAATACGAGCCATATTGGGTTTTTACTTCATAATCGATAAGGGCATTAAGGTACCTGGTGTCTGTAAAGGG
>JAGQWA010000010.1 GCA_020437725.1 Bacteroidota bacterium
GCCAAAGGTTATTTACTGGGCTATGAGAAGTATAAAGAAGAGCAAGGGGGTAATACAAGCATAAAGCTTCCTGATAACGGATCCGAATTATTGAAAGTGTATCCAAACCCAACCAAAGAATATTTGAACCTCAGTAAGCCATTGTCTGAATCTGGCATACTTGAGTTCTACAACCTACAAGGCCAATTGCTTGAAACTTACCAAGTAGAAAAAGGCAATAAACAATTATCTGTTAAACAGCTACCCAAAGGCAGTTATTTACTAAAAATAACCTTACCTTCTACTTCGCTACACGCGCAGTTTTATGTTGAATAATTGTTCTAAACATATTTTAAACACCCACCACCCATTTTGGATGGTGGGTGTTTTTATATCAATATTTTTTTTTCATTGTAAAATTGCATCAAGCCAAATTTGTAGACAGGCACCTTTGGGTAATGGCAAAGTGCTGAACTTCAACTGGGCAATACCTTCAATTGATACTTTTTCAAAGCTTTACAACAACGGAGGCTATCAGTCAATAATAGGTGATTCAACAGGCACATGGCAATTCGTCTTTTCAACTAATGGTGATTTTTTAGACTTGACCGATTCGTCAACAAAGATTTTGCATACCATCGGATATAACAAGGGCGACACAATTGGTCTAAGACAGGGACAGATTATAAATAGTCGAACAGGATATGATGGTTTTTTCTCTGTAAACGAAATAAATGAACAAACAAAAGAACATACCGATAGTTTTTTAACTTTTTATTCATTAAACGAAGGTTATGACACTATATTTCGAAATATATTTCTCACTACGAAGACAAGTAATATAAGTGGCTTTACCGAAGACCTGCCTCAATATCAAATAGACTTAAGCACACAAGACACAATTAGAAGATTATGCCGTTTAAATGCAGGAAATATCAATAAAGCACAACTCACCATTATTACCTATGTACCATCTACAGGCTTTGTTTCATTAAGATTTATTCACTTACCTGCTTTATTTGGTTTCAATGATTGGAAAGAAGGGGTGTGGCTCTCTCACCTTTCGGCTCTTCAAAATAAAAGAAATGAGTTCATTGCTAAATTTGGCATGTTGGATGATTCGAAAAACTCAATTGTAGTTATAGGTCGCTTTTCTATTAAAAATACACATGCTCTTCCAATTGGTATTATTGACACATTCTTTCTGCCTGAACCAGAAATTGATAACCCAAATTTCAGTAGGAATCCAAACATTTTAAAGCAAGTTCCGGTGAGCTTTTGTTCTTCACCAAACGATTCATTTCTGTTCGTTTCATTTAGACAATCAGAATATATTACTAAACAATTGACCAATGGCACAATAGGTAAAGGCTTAGACTTTATAGACAGGTCGTTTATTAGACAGTATAGGCTCTATGAAGGAGAAGATTACCCTGGTTATAAAGACGTTGTTGTCCCTTATCAACTTGAGCCTCTGAGTAAGAATAATATGGTTCCGTACTCTTTAAAGCTGATGCCCAATGGTAAAATTTATTTTTTGCAATCAAGTTTTAAAGACAAGGACTATTTGGGATGGATAAAGCACCCAAACAACAAACTGGTTAAGGAAGACATAATAAACAAGGGCATTCTTGTTGATTCAATTGCCAACAATTTTAAGTTTTATAATGACATTCCACATGACCACGCACCTTACAAAAAACTTATGTTTAGGCGTGGCAAAACCTGCACAAATTCTTTACGTCTTTTTGTAGATGCAGATTCGCTTTTTTCAAGTTTTGAGTGGCGGGTACACAGTGATTCTTCAGATAGTTTTACAACTTATACAGGCACCCATTTAAAACATTGGGGCAAAGGCAAAAAGCAATTTTATGTAGAGCTAAAAGGCATGGCCAAAACGGGTTATTATGCCTGGTATACCGATACCATTGTGTTTAACTCTAACCCCAAAGCACTGTTTAGTTTAGACACCAACCAATGGTGCCAATGGGTAGGCTTGCAAGTAAATAACCAAACCAACACAGACTTTGCAAGCAACCCTAGTTTTAAATGGCAATTGCTTAAAAATAAGGTTGTAACCAAAACTTACGAGAGCCAATCACCCTACTTTACTTTTAATGACAGCGGCGAGTTCGCCATAAAGTATATTTATCACGATGGCTTGTGTAGCGATTCTTTAATTCAAGAAGCAGCCATTAACATTATTTCTGCGCCAAAGCCAGGTTTTAAAGTACTTGATAGTGTGGTTTGTGTTCCAGATTCTGTTAAAATTATTGATGCGTCGGTTGGGCAGGTAACAGAGCGAAATTTTTCTTGGTCAGATGGTTTTGAAAGCAACCTAACCGCGCACACAAGATATTTCAAGACTCATGGTAATTATCTTGTAAAACAAAGACTTAAAGGACCAACAGGTTGTGTTACTAGAGATTCGAATCGGGTAAGAATTATAAAAGGCGCAAACAGTATTGATAGTCTATTTATACTAAATACACAAGTGCAAAGCCAAAACGCAGTATCTTTTAATTGGCTCTCAATACCCTTTGTAAAAGGCTATGAATATTTCCGAAACAATCAATTGATCAGTTACCTAGATTCTCCAACTAGAAAAGTTTGGATAGATTCGAATGTACTCACAAACCAAAACATTTACACCTATCAAATAAGGGCAATAGACTCATGTCAAGCTGAATCTGACTTTTCAAATGCCATTAATACCATTTTGTTAAGCGTTGAAAATAAAAACAACCAACTGGCCCTATTAAACTGGAACAATGCCATTGGCTGGAAAAACGGAGTTGAATATTACGACATTGAGTGGAGCACCGATGGAAACAATTGGGAAAGTATATCAACGCTCATCCAAACTTCTTATTCTGACGATAGGTTACAACAGTTGAGTTTTGATTCAATTCTTTACAGAGTTTTGGCAGTTGAAAAAAACGGGTATAAACAAACTTCTATTAGCAATATCGTCCCAGCATCCTTAATATCTACCTTATTTATACCTAACGCTTTTACTCCAAACGATGATGGCCTTAATGATGTATTTAAAGTTGGCCATTTTGGTATATCTGATTTTTCTTGCACCGTTTATTCACGCAATGGTCAAATTCTTCACCATTCAAAAGACCCAGATCATATTTGGGATGGCACACACCTAGGAGAATCTTTACCACTAGGGAGTTATAATTTTCTTATCTCAGCTAAAAACACCAAGGGTGATACCATTAGTGAATCTGGTTCGGTTGTGTTAATAAGATAGGGCTTCGGCTTCGCTCAGCCACCAGGCTTCATTTTGGCTTCGCTCAGCCACCAGGCGCTGGTTTGGTTTTGTTTCGCAAACTTTTCAATTGTTTAAACTCTAACAGAGTTGGCTACACAACTTTCAGCCAACTTTTCCAAAGTTGAACTGGCCAAAATTTCACTTAATCAAATGCTTGCACTCATTGCTTTAATAGAACTTTGGAAAAGTTCACAACATGCCTTAAAAAAACATCCTAAACTTTTCACCAACTTAGCCCTTTATCTAATTCACAAGCAATCTAAAATACCAATTCACTAACCCACTACCCTACTTTCGCAACAATGACATTCTTTAAAAAAGTAATCAATCAGGTTTTTGGCGGAAAAGAAGATCCGCCCGTTTCTAATGAACCCGTTTTGCAAGAAACCATCAAGCGGCCATTGGGCGAAATAGCTGCATACGAAACTTGGAAAACCAGTGCTGCGAAGAACTACGCCACGTCGTTTATCGTGTCGCAGTATCGTTCAGCCCAAAATGGTGAAGAAAATGTGAGTGTTTTCAGGGTTTTGAATTCAGGTTCTTCAAATGGTTTTCTTTTACGCAGGGTTGATGACATTTCAGCCATTGAGTTTCAGCATTTGTTTGATTACCTAAAAGAAAAAACACTCGAGTTTGACTATCTGCCATACATGAGCGACAGGCGGATGTTCAACCGCAAAGACTTTGTAGAAACGGTAGAAAGACATTATCTAAAACCCAATTGGAAAAGCAATACCAAAGCGGCCAATGCCACGGGCAAAATGTATCAGATTTTCGGCAACATCAATATCGAGTTGTTTAAAATGAACGATGAACCTACCCACTTAAAATTTCTTGCTCACCATTATGTTGACCATAAGTACCACGAGCCAGAGCCGTTTGGTGAGTTGGTTGACAGTTTTGCTGTTTAGGAATTAGCCAATAGCCATCAGCCAATAGCCATCAGCCAATTGCCATTAGGGCTTTAAGTGACTAGTAACTAGAGAATAGTCATTAGTGTAGGCTTCGTTGAGCAAATAGTCGGCAGAAATTTGAAATACGGCATACGACGGCGCAAACCAAAAAGACTGTGATCTGTGAACTGAATACTGTGAACGAATTGCTGTGGATGGTCGACTGTGGTCTGTCGACTTCAAAAAAACCGTGATCCGTGAACTGTGAACTGTGAACTAAAATAGGAATTAGCGAATAGCGAATAGACAAATGGGTAAAGAGTCACTAGTAACTAGTGAATAGTCATCAATGTAGCATTATCGCAAATTGCTATGGACGGTGGACTGTGGTCTTTCGACTTCAAAAAAAATCCGTGATCCGTGAACTGTGAACTAAAATAGGAATTAGCGAACAGCGAATAGCGAATAGACAAATGGGTATAGAGTCACTAGTAACTAGTGAATAGTCATCAATGCTGCAATATCGCAAATTGCTATGGACGGTGGACTGTGGTCTGTCGACTTCAAAAAAAATCCGTGAACTGTGAACTGTGAACCGTCAACTAATGCGGTATCTTAAAAGCAAACTTCACCAGCACAAGCTCGGTTTTAAAGCCAATTCCATGTCCATCAATTACCTGCATGTATCCAAAGCCACTGTCCCATTCTAATTGAAAACTCATAGATGGCATTAGTTGAAAGCCTACCTGCAACGGCACATAAATTTTGGCAAAGGCGCTCGGTTTGCCTTGGTAGCTATTATTAAACCGCCACCACCAAATGCCGTTGTCGCTGTAATTAATAATGTTTGATGACGTAATTCCTAAATAACCCTTTAGGCCTGTGTGAAGCGAAAAATGTTTGAAAAAAGTCAACCCATAAAACTGAGAAAATGAAAAGCCTATTTCGCCGTGCTCAAGCTGATATTGTCCAAATGATTCAACTCGCTCGTTGCGAACAATAGAATAATCTTGAGTTATTTGTCTGTGTATGTCAAAGTAAAGCCCCACTTCGTTGAACCTCGAAAACGACACTTTAGCTGGCTTTTGATGCGAATTAAAAAAGGCATTTGCTTCTAAATGGACATTGTATGACCAAACATTGTCTCTAGGTGAATTATAAAATCCCTGAGTGGTAAAATCACCAACGACTGAACTGCGAATGATGCGTGCCGGCAATTCTTCAAAATAGAGTTCTTGTTGGGCAAGTGCAAAAGAGTAACCTTCTATAAAAGTGCTGCTATCGCTAACAGGTTTATAAGAACCTTTAAACCACTCCGGAGCTTGAGCAAGAGCAGCACTACCATAAAAAACAAAAAGTAAAATCTTAATAAGTTTCAACTCGTGATGAGATTAAAAACAACACGCTCATAACTGCCATTTAAGATTTTATGTTGCATGGCCATTAGAATTAGACCTTATGGTAATAGTAAAGAAGAATCGCCGTAGCTCAAAAAACGGTAGTTGTTGTTTAGCGCATGATTATAGATTTCTCGCCAAGTTTCTCCAACCAGCGCTGCAATTAACATTACCAAGGTGCTTTTGGGCTGGTGGAAATTGGTAACCAAGCCATCAATTACCTTAAAATCATAACCTGGTCTTATCATAATTTCTGTGCTGGCTTTTATTTCTTCAAGATTTAACGCCAACAAATTTCTAAGAGCCATTTCTCTGGTTTCTGGGCTAACAACCTGATAAGGTTCATGTTGACCAACGGGAATATCTAATTGGTTCTGCTGCCTTATTCCCAAATAATACATACTTTCTAAAGTTCTAAGCGATGTAGTTCCAACCGGAATAATAGGCCCCTGGTGATTGGCCAGCTGCTCTAGCGTGTTTTTATTCACCAAAAAATGTTCACCATGCATTTGGTGCTGAGTAATATCATCTGTTTTAACAGGCAAGAATGTTCCTGCGCCCACATGCAAGGTTACTTCGGCTGTAGAAACACACTTTTGCTTTAAACTGTCAAAAACCTGTTTGGTAAAATGTAAACCCGCAGTTGGAGCTGCCACAGCGCCATCATTTTTTGCATAAACGGTTTGATACGTTTCGCGGTCAGCTTCAACGTTTTCTCTGTTTAAATATGGTGGTAATGGAAGCATTCCAGCCTTGGCCAAAACTTCAGAAAAAACCAACTCTTGGTTCCAACTAAATTCAATTTCGTTTTTGCTTTCAAGTCTTCTGGCCTTCAATACCAAATTGTTGCCCAACGCTAAGCACAACGTTTCGCCAACCTTAAAACGCTTGGCATTGCCGAGCATGCATTTCCAAACACAACTGCTTGTTGTGCCCATGCTTTGCTGGATATCAAAAGGTTGAGTGGGTTCAAGACAAAGAACTTCTATGTGAGCACCAGTAGAACGCTTAAAGAATAAGCGAGCCGGAATAACCTTGGTGTTATTAAAAACCAGCAGGGCATTATCTGGCAAATGCGAAGCCAATGAGCTAAAAACATGGTCAGATATTACTCCGTTCTTATAAACCAAAAGTTGAGATAAATCTCGCTGATCCAGCGGAAACTTGGCAACTCTGTTGTCTGGCAATTCATAATCGAAATCAGAAAGAAGCAATTGGCTCATGCGGCAAAGGTATTTTGCCAAAACCCGAACTAGGCTACAGTTATGAAGTCATAAATTTCCACAATGCACTATGTGGCATATTTTAGGGTTAATGTTGGTGTACCTTTGCCTTAGCTTATGTTATTTTCTCCGGTAAAAAGAATGAATCATAGTCGTTTCGAGTACAAAGAACGACACCTTAAAAAAGAGCAAAAGGTTCGCGAAATTTCATTCAGAGAACAGCATATTTTCGATTCTACCGATATGAACATGGTAGGCAAGCTTAGAAACTATACCCACGTAAAACGCCCTAAAACCCAAAAAACGAGCCGCTATGTAAAAATGATTTTGGCTTTGGCCATTATGGCGGTAGTTTATTTTATTTATGGCAACGGAACTGGCATTTTTGGCGATGAGTTAACCAAAACCATTATTGGCTCGTTTCTACTCATTATTCTTTTGGTTTTGTTCATTAACAAATCGAACAAACGCTAGTGGGGCCACGTATAAAACTGCTTCCTGACAATATTGCTAATCAAATTGCCGCTGGAGAAGTGGTTCAACGGCCGGCGAGCATTGTTAAAGAAGTAATAGAAAATGCCATTGATGCCGGCGCCACAGAAATTAGTCTTCATATTAAAGACGCTGGCAAAACCTTTATTCAGATTACCGACAATGGACATGGAATGAGCGAAACCGATGCCCGCATGTGCTTTGAAAGACATGCAACATCTAAAGTGCGAACCATTGAAGACCTTTTTGGCATTTCTACTTTTGGTTTTAGGGGCGAAGCCATGGCCAGTATTGCTGCCGTTGCTCGCGTTGAAATGCAAACCCGCACGGTTGATGAAGAAATTGGCACACGCATTATTGTTCAAGATTCAAAAGTTGAAGAACAATTGCCTTGCCCCACAGCCGTTGGCACCCAGATAGTGGTTAAAAACCTGTTTTTTAATGTTCCGGCGCGCAAAAACTTTTTAAAATCAAACAATGTAGAACGCAAGCACATTGTTGAAGAGTTTATTAGGGCGGCTTTGCCTAACCCGCAAATTAGTTTCACGTTCGAAGAAGACGGGGTAAAACAATACCAACTTACCAAAGGAAGCACCAAACAGCGGTTAATTCAATTATTTGGCAAACGGCTTGAAACTGGGCTAATTCCAGTGCATGAAGAAACGGGAATTGTAAAAATTGAAGGTTTTATAACCAGCCCAGAATTGGCCAAAAAAATGCGCGGCGAGCAATACTTCTTTGCCAATAACCGCTTTATAAAAAGCCCGTATTTTAATCATGCTTTAATGGGTGCTTATGAGGGTTTATTAATGCCAGAGCATTTTCCGCTTTATATGCTGCAACTAAGTGTTGAGCCCATAAGGCTCGATGTAAACGTGCACCCCACCAAAACCGAAGTAAAATTCGAAGACGAAAAGTCTATTTACGCCATTCTAAAAACAACCATTAAAAAGGCTTTAAGCGAGCACCATGCAGGCCCGGGGTTGTCTTTTGAAAACGAGCCCATTGTAGAGCAATCATGGTTAAGAAATACACCAACTCATTCGCCTGCGCCATTTAAAAATACCAGCACTGCTGCTAATTCGGGTTCTTATACTCGTCCGGTGGTTGATAGTGGTTTCTCTAAACCACAGGCTCAACCAGGCAATTGGAAAGACTTGTACAATATTCTTGAACGGCAAACAGAAGAAAAGGCTGTTGAATCTGTTCAACAGCAAACACTTCCACAAGCTGAAGAAAAGGCCAAACCTTTATTTCAATTAGGATTAACCTATGTGGTTACCACCTTGCAAAAAGGCCTGGTTGTGGTGCACCAACGCAAAGCACATCAGCGCATTTTGTTTGAGCATTTTATGTCGCTTACAAATAATGCTAGTAGCCAAAAACTGCTCTTTGCTGATAGCTTGCAATTGGGTTTGAAAGAATATGAACTTTTTGTTGAACTTGAAGACGAGTTGCAGAACATGGGCTTTGCCTTTGCTGAGTTAGGCAAAAGAACAGTGAGCATAAGTGCCGTTCCGGCTGACATTTCAACCGAATTACCTGAAAAGCTTATTCAAGATTTTTTTGAGGTATATCAGCACTCTCAGTTTACTGACACATTGTCGTTAAAAGAGAAAGTGGCAAGATCATTGGCCAGATCGGCGTCAATACGAGAAGGAAAAGTGCTAAAACAAGAAGAAATGAGCTCGCTTATTGACCAACTGTTTGCCTGCGAAATGCCCTATTACCATTTTGATGGAACGCCCATTATCGTGAATATTACCACTGCCGATCTCGACAAAAAATTTAGCGTAAACCGATGATGTTTAGACTAACCCCGGTTGTAAAAAACCTATTGATTATAAATGGACTGTTCTTTTTGGCACAGCAGGCTTTTCCAAGTTTTATGATTACTCATTTTAGCCTGTTCCATTTCTATTCGCCATTATTTGAGCCACACCAGGTAATAACTCACATGTTTATGCATGGAGATTTTATGCACCTATTTGGCAACATGTTCGCTTTATTCATGTTTGGGCCATTGCTTGAAGGCAATTGGGGTAGCAAACGTTTTTTAATATTCTATACAGCTACGGGTTTGGGTGCAGTTGCATTGCATTTAGGAGTTAAACATATTGAACTCATTAATGTGGCTTCAAGCCTTTCATCAGAACAATTTAATGAAGTACTCACTTACGGGCTAACATCAATAAACCAAGGAATTCCATTTTCATTAGCTGCTCAAGATTCGTTAAATGCAATTATTAATACTCCAACTTTAGGCGCATCAGGAGCGGTTTTTGGCATTCTTTTAGGTTTTGGAATGATGTTCCCTAACATGATGATTATGATATACTTCTTGTTTCCGATGAAAGCCAAGCATTTGGTAATTCTTTATGGAGCATTTGAACTATATGCTGGTTTAGCCAATCATGCTGGCGATAATGTGGCTCATTTTGCCCATTTGGGCGGAATGCTCTTCGGTTGGCTACTGATAAAAAAATGGGGACTAAGGCGTATTCATTAAGGTTCGCTATTTTCGAAAAATCATTAAAGTATTGAGGGCTCATGAGTAACATCTTTGAAATTGACGGCGATATTGAAGACAACAACGATGATGAAAGAGATGAAAATGCATCTTCGTCATCAGAAAACAATGATTCTTCAACCAACGACCACGACGATTTAGGAGTTGAAATCATTATAGACGATGACGACTCAGCTGAGGAAGAAAGCAGTGATTCTGACGACGATGTGCCTTGGTACGACAAGGTTTTAAGTGGTGAATCAACCACTGAAACCAACCAAAATGACAGTGATGATGAAGAAGAAGGTGCCTCAATCATTTTTGATGAACCTGAAGAAGAAACAGCCAACCAGCCAGAAGCTGAACCCGTAACTGAAGTTGAAGAAGAAACAATAGCTGCGGTAGAAGAAAGCAAAGATGAGCTTGAATCGGGCCTGCGAATTGTAAGCACCGAAAACGAAGCAAAAGACAACGAGCCAATTGAAGAAAAACCCATAGCATCAGGTGTTGAAGAAGTTATTCCAGTTGCTAAAAAAGATAAGCCCAAACCTCAACCCAAAGAAAAACCAGCACCCCGCGAAGAGACTTTTGATGAGATATTTCCACGAAAACAACGCAAACCAGGCCAAAAAAGCGGCTGGGGCGCTGCTACTTGGATATTCTTCATCTTGTTTTTAATAACTGCTGGGTTGTTTGGCTATTTCCATTTTGTGGCAGGCCACCATGCACATGATGATAAGCATGCTGAAGGACAACATGGCCATAACCAAGCCATAATTGATGAAAAAGACGAAGAAATTAGGCGACTTGCAGCAGAATTAGCAGCTGCAAAAAGCGGAAATACAACTGAATCTACTTCTACAGGAAGTAATGAATCAACTGGCGATGCAGTAACTCCTTCAAAAGGTACCGTTTACCAAATTCAGATTTCTGCCTTGCGCCAATACAAGCCTTCGCACAGCAATTCTTCTTACAAGATATTTATCGACAAGAACGATGGCTATACCAAGTTTTTGGTAGGTGCATTTGCATCAGAAAGCGATGCCATGGAATTTAACGAGAAACTAAAGCAGGCTGGTTTCGACGATACTTTCATAGTTAAAAAAGTAGATGGAGAACGGGTTGAATACGACCCTTATAAATAGAGCAGACTTTACATGCAGGAAAAAATTACGCCGATTAGCGAACTAGGCGAATTCGCGCTAATCGATTTACTTACCAAAAACAATAACCAAAGAAATGTGGCATCGCTAAAACTCACTGGCGATGATGCTTCTCAATTAGCCATTTCAGAAGGTGAACACACACTTATTTCAACTGATATGATGGTGCATGGCGTTCATTTCGATTTAGGTTATTTTCCGCCTCAACACTTGGGCTACAAGGCCATAGTTTCGGCCATTTCTGATATTTACGCCATGAATGGGCAGCCCAAGCAAGTGCTGCTTTCCATTGCTGCTTCGAGCAAAATATCGGTGGAGTTTTTGGAATTGATGTACGAAGGTGTTTATGCTGCTTGCAACGATTATAATGTTGATCTTGCTGGTGGAGACACCACTACCGTGCATCGTGGTTTAATTCTAAATATTACTGCCATTGGTACAGCTAAACCAGAAAGAGTGGTTTACAGAAGCGGTGCGCAAGAAAACGATTTAATCTGCGTATCGGGCGATTTGGGTGCGGCCTATTTGGGGCTTCAACTATTAGAACGCGAAAAACAGGTTTTTCACCAAAACCCAGAAGTGCAGCCAGAGCTCAATGAAGACTATGAGTATCTCTACCAACGTTTTTTGCGGCCTGATACCCGAAACGATATTGTGAAGAAACTGGCAGAAACAGGTGTGCTTCCAACTGCCATGATTGATATTTCTGACGGCCTATCAAGCGATGTGTTGCACATTACCAAGCAGAGCAATGTGGGCTGTAGAATTTATGAGAACAAACTACCCATTCACCATAATACCACAGCCGCGGCTGAAGATTTTAACCTAAGCCCAATTACTTGTGCCTTAAATGGTGGTGAAGATTACGAGTTGCTTTTCACAGTGTCGCCAAGTCATTTTGAAGCCGTAAATAAAATGGCCGAAGTGAGTATAATTGGTCATATTACCCCAAAAGACACTGGTTGTAAAATGATAACCAATGCTGAAAATGAGTTTGATTTGGTAGCCCAAGGCTGGGAACCATTTGGTAGTGAAAGGGGGTAATTCTAATTGCAATTAAACAACAAGCTTGCTTAGCTCTCGCTCTTTTGAAAAACCTTTTTTATAGAGTAAAACTGGCTCATGAACAGGGTTTACTTTCAAGGCATGAAATAGCATTTGGTCTTCTATACAATTGAATGACATAAAGGGTTTGTAGGCATTTTTATTTGCATCTGGCTCAAAACTCGTTTCTTTTTGAATTTGCATTTTAGTTAACCCATTCTGCGGCCAAATTTCGCATTTGCAACCTATTCCGTTTGCTGGTAGAATTTGATGCCAGATAGGATTTTCAAATTCGTATAGCTTGCCAAATAACTCGTGGTGTGTAGTGCAACGATGCTTACTTTTTTCATGAGCCATAATTTGTAGATATGGGTATCTCTCTTTGAATTCTTTTACTTCTTTAAGTAGCAAGTAGATAATTCCGGTCTTGCAGGTAGTTACGAGAGTTGGAATTGGCGAAATTGACACCATTGCTGTATTCTCGTAAAATACATGGCCAACCGCTAAAGTTCCCACATCATAAATCAACTCATCAGAATTCTTGGTCTCAATCTGATCTATACAATCAATCAAGTAGTTTAATTGTAGGTAGGCAAATTGAGCGCAGCTTTGTTCAAGTTCAACTGTTTTATTTCTAATAATCTGCTCTAATTCAAGTCGCTTTGACTCAGAATTGAGATATTCTTTAAAAAAATGTGTTAGCCAATGCTCTTGCTCTCTTAAATTATAGAAATAGTGATAGAAAACGTTCAAATAGCTGTCAACCAACCCAAAATAAATTTCCAAGTCAATTTTTGAAAGGTATTCTTCTAATCTACCTTCTTCAATGGCATCAACAAGTTTAAAACGCAACTTGTTGATGGTTTCTTCGTAAGGGGTTTCGGCTGCTTTTAAGGTTAGGTTTTTCATTACTTTAAAATACAATCATCCAAACATGCCATTTCTCTTCTTATCTAGTGTAGAAGATTTAAATGACAAACCAATCGCGATTTGTGTGAAGAAATGACATGTTTGGAATTCTTACTCTGTTCTTACCGGCTCCAAATGCAATTCTTCTAGAAACTGTAAGCCATTTTTTGCTACCAATTCAATTCCAATTGAACAATAAGTGTAATCTAATTGGCCCAGCACTTTTTCGCCGTTAGCCACCAGAATTACTGTTTCAGCTGACCAACCAAGATTAGTAGCCAAAATGGCAATGGTTTTACTTTCAATACATTCATCGTTAAATTGTGCAGATAGCCATTTAAGATTCTGCTTTAGCGAATGCTTTGGTTTAAGTCTCATATTACCCTGTTTTGCCTTTAATACAGGAAATATAATAAATTACTAATGCCAATACGCTTTTAAATGCGTTTTAAATTCCTTTCGGCGCGAGTTGCTTATGGGCAGTTGGTCGCCTGTAGTTACAATAACGGCATTGTTAGAGAATGACTGAATTTTGTCCATATTCACAATATAAGAACGATGTGTTCTAAAAAAACGGGCATCTTTTAGTTCATCGTCTAAATTCTTAAGCGGAATTCTTACCAAAATTTTTCGCTTATCGGTATAAAAAACTGAGTAATTATCATCGGCTTTTACATAGTATATATCATCAAAATGAATTTTCTTATTCATTTTATTTTCATGGTACACCACAAAATCTTTTTTTCGCTCAGGGCTGTCTAAATCAACCAGTTTTCGCTTGTAGTATGCCAGTTCAATATTCAGCTTAAGGTCAATTTCAGAATAAGGTTTGGTAATGAAAGCGGCAAAGCGGGTTTTCTTCACCTTATCTAGAGTAGCTTGGTCGTAATAACTAGTTAGGTAAATAAATGGAATGTCTTCAGCGTCGAGTACCTTGGCAACTTCTACCCCATCTTTATCGCCTTTAAGATTAATGTCTAAAATGGCCAAATCAATAGAGTTTTCGTGGTGAAGCCTAATGGCCGCGTCTGCAGTTGCCGCTGTGCCTACCACATGGTGCCCCATGTTTTCAACTTTCTCCTTAATATCATACGCAATTAGCGTATTGTCTTCTACTATTAGAATGCTAAGATTTTCCATTGTGTTTGCTTGTTTTAAGGTCTAGTACAATTTTAATTCCTTTTTCGCCTGGCTGGTTTGGCACGTATTGCAAGGTGCCGCCCATTTCTTGAGCCAATAATTCTATTAAAACCGTGCCTGTGTTCTTTTCTTTTTGGGTAAGCTCATGGTCTATTCCGGGCCCATTGTCAGAATAGATTATTTGGTGATAATCACTGCGCTCTCTAAAAATCATTTCAATTTCAACGTCTTCGCCGCTGTGCTTAAAAGAGTTGGTAACCATTTCATTAATAATTAGCCCTAGTGCATTGTATGTATCAATATCAAACTGCGGATTTTTCCATCCGTATTTTACGCGAATTTGGTCGGTATCATATCCGTAACTAAGTGCCAAACTATCTGTTAATTCAGCCAAAAAGTATTTAAAACTAAGCTTCTCGCTCGATGCACTTTTTCTATACAACTTATTGTGAACCAGCGCCATTGCGGTTACTTTTTGCAAACTCTCTTTTAGCTCTTGGCGTGTGCCTTCGTCAGGTATTTTACTGCGCTGAATGCTTATCATGCTGGCAATAAATTGCAGGTTGTTTTTTACCCTGTGGTGAAGCTCTTTTAACAATAAAACATTCTCCTTGTTTTTGGCAGCAATCAATCTTGCAGCTCGGTTTTTAAGTCGATAGCGATTATACATAACCACTACCATGGCAATGGCCAAAATGGCAATAACCATTACGGCCAAACCCAAAAACCGTTGGTTCTTAATTACCTTTTGGTTTGCCGCTTTGGTGGCTCGCAATCGCTCAATTTCTTGCTGCTTCTGTTGGTCTTCAAATTGGGTTTTGAGCCTAATTTCTAATTGCGAATTATTGAGTTGTGCCAGCGAATCAGAAATTTCGTTGGCCATTTCTAGATAAACCAAGGCTGAATCGCCATAATTAAGCTCTTTGAATACTTTATAAAGCTGCTGACTAAATTCAAATTTATAGGGGCCCGATTGCGTTGCCTTTGCAAGAGCCAATCCTTTACGTGCTTCGGCCATGGCTTGGTTATACCTTTTTCCAATAAAATGGGCTTGAGTTAGAGCCAAATAAGATTTAGGCATTTCTGCCACCAAGTTAAACCTGCGCCTTACGCTAAAAGCGCGCTCAAAACTTTCAATGGCTGCTCCACGATTGGGCTCTGCAAGTCTCAGTTTTCCAATTAAATCGTAAGTATTTGCCAATTCTTCAATTAAATTTTTTTCTTGAAAAATGGAAATGGATCTATCGAAATAAGCATTAGCAGAATCTAACGAGCCGAGTTCCATTAAAACCTCGCCTAAATGGTTGTAAACATTGGCAGAATTTGCTGCTTTATTAGTTTCTAAGAAATGCCTTAATGCTTGATTATAAAGTGATTGGGCTTGCGCATAATTGCCTTCATTTTTAAATAGACTTCCAATTTCGACCTGAAGATTGGCTTTAGCTTCTTGGTTCTGAATGCTATCGGCCAGGTTGAGCGCGGTAAAATAGGTTTTAAAAGACGATGCTGTATTGCCAATATTGGCTTGGGCACTTGCCAAGTTAGCAAGTGTAAGTAGCCTGTTATTGATGTCTTTAACATTGTCTTTTTCACTTAATATTTTGAATTGAACCAGTGCTGAATCATGGTTACCGAGAATTGAAAAGGTATTGCCCAATAAAAGGCGTGCATTAAAATTGAGCTCATCATTGTCTTTGGCCTTGTTAATGGCTTTTCTAATGGGGCGAAGCACTTCTACATAAGCCCTTTGACTATAATAATGATGCGCTAACTCGTAGTTGATCAAGGCAAGAAGGTCTGTATTACGCTCTTGTTTTGCGGTTTTAATTCCAGCATTATACAACTCAATGGCCAAGCTGCCATTTGTTGCCCTAACAGAAAGCGCGCTGTCTAACCACTGTTGCGCTAATTTTTGACCAAAAGATTGATAACCGCCAAGCAGGAAAAGCGAACAGAAGAAAGCAATGCTCAGCAGCCGGTTTTTCATAATTTCTACCCCAAATGTGCTTGTGGAGTTCAATAATAACTACTTGTGTTTGAAATTACCCTTCTAGATTTACTTCTCCCCTAAATAGGTATCGTTTACCACTTTGCGCTTATATACAGTTTTTGGAAAGTTGAATTACTCCAGATTTTGGAAGTATTGAGTAAAAATCAAAAACGTTGGTAGCGTTTTGAAAATGTTAAATGAATTAAAGCCATTTTTAGCACAGGTTAGAAAATCTAAACACTTTCTACTGTAGAATAAATTTTAATAGTCTTTTAATTGGCAATGGCTAATACAATTTAAATTACCCTAAGTTTTTCTAAAAAGGCCTTTTTACTGCCTTTGCTTATGGGTACTTTTTGAGAGTTGATGAAAATATTGGCATCATCGAAACCATCTACTGCGTGTAAGTTAACCATATAACTTCTGTGACAGCGGAAAAACGGACCTTGATTTAGTTGTTCTTCCAATTGACCCAATTTGGACGTAACCACATACTTCTGATCGGCAGTAATAATATCTGTATAATTACCGGCGGCCTCCATGTATAAAATAGTGTTGAGTTGTATTCGCTGAAAGCGATCTTTACCTCTTACGAAAATGGTATCGTTAACTACATAGTTGCTAGCCTGTTCATTTTCGGTTTGGATTTCTAAATGGTTTTCAATAGCTAGTTCAATGGTTGTTTGAAGATCAAAATTGTTATAGGGTTTAAGTAAGTAGGCCGCTGGTTTTACTCCTTTAGCATCATTAAAGGTGGCTTTATCGGCTTGTGCAGTTATAAAGATGGCTGGAATGTTCATCATTTTATTTACTATCTGCAAAGTTTCAATGCCGTTTAATTTGCCTTTAAGTTGAATGTCAACCAACAAAAGATCAACCTTGTTTTGGCTGATAAATGCTATTAGTTCTTCTCCTTCTCCAAAACTGGCTACAACCTGATAGCCCATTTGTTTTAGGCGATTTTGCAGGTCTTTTACTACAATAAATTCATCTTCTAAAATGGCAATTTTCATCTCTTTAGGCAGCTAGGGCCTTGTTTGGCTTAAGATTAATAGAAAAATGAGCACCCCCGTTGTTTTTCCAGCCAATGTCGCCTTTAAGTTGTTTAACCAACGTGTACACCAACTCCATTCCAAAAGAATCTAAGTTTTGAAAAGAAAAGTCTTGAGGTAATCCTTTTCCATTGTCTTTCATTTCAAGGTGCAATTCATTGCCATTTTGTTTTAGGATTACCGAAAGCTCGGCCATTTTTTCTTTCGAAAAGGCATGTTTAAACGTATTACTAGCCAATTCGTTTACAATTAAACCAATGGGTATTGCAATATCAACATCAATGGGATTGCGAGTAATGTTAGTGTTGAGTGTAAAATTAATTGAATTGAAGCCATACGAATAGGCAAGGCTGTTTACCAATCGTTCCAGATAGCCACTTATGTCAACCGATGTAAGCTCGTCAGTAGCATATAAATGTTTATGAATCATAGCCATAGCATCTACCCGGTTTTGGCCTTCTCTAAAGGCTTCTAACGCTTTCTCGTCTTTTACAGAGTCGCCTTGCATATTAAGCAAACTTGAAACGATTTGTAGGTTGTTTTTTACTCGATGATGTAATTCTTTTAGCAGCACTGCTTTTTCTTGATCGCTACGCTGTAATTGATCCCTTTGGGTTAAAATTTCTTTTTGTGCTTTTCGAATATTTCTCAACAAGAAGAACAAAACAACAGCTATTAGCAGCATGAGTATAGCCCCCATTATCAACCATTGGTTAAATGTTTTGCTTTTTTGGGCCTTTTCGGCTTCCAATTGTTTTTCGAGCTCAAGTCTCTCAATTTTTGCTTCTTTCAATTGGTTTTCAATACTGTTTTGCAACATGGCAACTTCAGAATTAAACCTGCCTTTTATAATACTATCGTGCAACCAATAATACCATTGAACACACTCATAGGCTTCATCAAGTTCACCCAAACGGTCATATGCCTGCCATAAATTAAAATACGCGTGTTTAACATATTCGCGATACCCTATGCTTTGAGCCATTTTAAGTTGCTTTCTCGACAATTCAATAGACTGTTGCAACTGGCCCATTTTCCATAAACTTTTAGCATAGTTGTTCATAGTTGAAGCTACCTTATATTTTAAATTGAGCGAATCAAAAATGTTTATTGATTTTTTAAAATACCCAATTGCTTCGGCATGTTTTTCTAGGCTTTGAAATGTTTCTGCGGTAATAGCGAAATTACAGGCCAATCCGTATTTATCATCTAACTGACGAGCATAACCTCTGGCCTCTTTTAAAAGCAACAAGGCTCTATCATACTCACCTATAAAAGCATAGCTCGAAGCCAAATTGTCGCTAGAACTTAAGGCACCTTTCCAATTATTATTTGCCTGGTACCATATGAGGGCTTCTTGGTAAAGATCTATGGCCTTTTTATGGTCTTGAATGGCAGCATACATATTTGCTTGATATTCTAACAGGGTTATGTGCTTTTCTTCTTGGTTCATTACAAGCGCAAGACTATCGGCTTTTACAAATTGCTTCATGGCTGGCATAACTTCTTCGTCCATACCATAGGCCACGCCAAGGTTTATTAATAATTCAAGCCTTAGTTTTTGTTGTTTTTTCTGTGGTAAAGATGCCAGATCAGCTAGGCAATCATTAAATATAGTTTTAGCGCGGTTTCTATCATTACCATGCATGTATGAAATTCCCTCTAAACGGCGTAGTAGTAAGTTACGATAAGGATCTTTTTTAAAGGTGTACCATTGTATTAGTTTATTTGCCAACCTGGCTGATGTAGCGTATTGGCTTCTGCCGTTTAATTCAATGGCTAAATTCTCATAAACAGCCTCAAAAAAGGTGGTGTCTTGTATTGCATCGGTTTCTACCAAAGAATCAACCCAATGAATGGATTGATTGAAATCAACCTGCATTTTTTGATTAAGAACTTGAACATAGTTAACCTTATTAGCATAAGCTTTATTTACTGAAATAAATGCCACTATAATTACAATAATATGATAAGCGTTCATAACTATGATTTTCAACCCTTTGACAAAACCTTAAGAAGGGCGTTATAATAACGCCCTTAAGTGCACAATTTACGAAACCAATTAACTTTAGTTTATTACCATCAATTTGCCCGTAATTGAGTGTTGATTTTCTTGATTCACTAATCTATACACATACAAACCAGCTTGCACATTGCTTGGCAATTGAAATTTGTTATTACCTATTTCGGTTAACTGTATCTCCTTTCCATTTGCACTAATTAGTGCTACTTGAAATGAGCCGTTTGAATTGCTAGATTCAATTGTAATTACCTGACCATTTTGAACATTAGATGGAAATACGTTTACAATGGGTTGTGCCAATTCATTTGAGCCAACAGTTAATTGAGCAGCTTGTGGCCTAAAATAAGTTTGGTCAATAATATTATCTGTACCAGTTATTAAACCGGCAACTTGCCTACCCAAACCAATGGTTTCAAAGGCATATGCTTCATATTTCCATGTGTTACCCTGCACGGCTCCAAAGGCATCTAACAAAGGTTTAGGAGCAGGCTGTCCGCCCAAGTAAAAACTATCTATAATACTATCAACAATATGTACGGCTAAAACCTCAATGGGTTTTGTTGTACCACCTTTTCCATCAGGAATAACGATTTCGCCCCATCCAATTACTTCTCTTCTTTGAAAACGCCATCTTAGATTTTTACCAGGAGTTTTGTTTAGGCCATACCCAGCTACGGTTAATTCAAAGCGCGCTTCCTGAATATCTACATCATCATAAGCGGTGGTGCTAGACATTGGAAAACTCATTAATGTGCGCTCATTTGGAAACTGAATATTGGCTTGAGGATAGCGAAACAAATCATTTGCACCACCTGTTAGAGCTGTTATGCTATATGAAGTATCGTTTTGTGTTCTACCAACTGAATAATAACCAGTTTCATCTAATCGATAGTAATCTCTGGCTCTATAAACCAATCCATTAAATGAATACCGAGCTGCTATTGAGTTTGTAGCCGTAGCTATTGCCGTATTTCCTGATTCATCTTTGTACGTTACATAATCCCATCCTTGTTTGGTTTCCAACTTTGAATAATCCCAAGTTTTATTGGCTCCACCTTCAGGGATAAAAGAATTAGAAGGGTTTAAATCAGTAAAAAAAGAATCAACGCCAGGCCCAAATGGATAATCTTCATACTTAATGGTAATTTGAGCACTCGCGTTACCAGCCCATAAAAAAATGGTGATTAAAATGCTTTTTGCAAATAGTAAATGTGTCATTTTCATTTTTCTAATTTTTAATTGACACAGCTAAAGTATTTTGACTAACATACCCTATAAAATGGAATGTATGAATGACTCTTTAGAATGTACGAGTGTCATTTTGCTTGTATAAACATCACTAACCATGTTTGCACTTTCAGAAATGAATTTTCTAATAATGGGTTGAAACAATGGACTAGCCGTAACCCATTTCTTGATTGCTCAAAAGCTGCTAAACACAAAAAACCCCAACAACGCGTGCTGGGGTTTTCCAATCAGTAAGATTGATTCAATGAATATTAAAGCTTAATGAATTTTGCAGCGGTGGTCTCACCGTTTTTCGTAAAGCTTACTGTGTACATACCCATCTGCAGATTTGAAATATTAAATGAGAAAAACGCAAAACTGCTATGCGATTCAAGAACAATTCTGCCAGTTATATCTCTAATAACCACGGCTTCAATTTGACCATTGGCAGACGAAATATTCAATAAATTATTAGCTGGGTTTGGAAACATTTCTATACCAAGGTTTTGGGGGATTGATGCGCTTAATGCTACATCTACCACAATTGTATTAGAGCTATTGCTTTGCCCTGCCTTGTTGTGCGCCCGCACACGGTAATAAACTGTTGACTCTGTTGTAGTGATGGCAATACTGGTTACGTTTCCAACATTTTTATTGTTGAAGTCAGCAAGCAGATTAGTAAAATTCTCATCAGTAGCCACATCTATGTAATAATCGTCGGCATCAACCACAGCCTCCCAATTGGCCGTAAAACTTGTTGATTTTACAACATCAGTTGCTGCAAGTGCTTTTGGAGCATCAGGAGTACCAACCAAAATGGCACCACATACGGCAAAAATTCCAGTGCGTGAGCTTGAATTAACCTTTGAAAACTTGAGTTTGGTAACCACTTTACTAGGGTTTACTTTCAGCTCGCTATCATACAACCTTGGGTTGTTATCCTTATCTTCAAACACATTTGATGTTCGGTTTACCCTGCCAAACCCACTTATTGCAGGATTACTTCCATCAAACCAATCGGCAACTACAAAAGATTCTGTTTCGGTGGTATTATCGCTATAGGTAACCGTTACGGTAAATTCTGATTCACCTTGGGCGCTAGCTGATAATATGGAGAGCTTGCTAAAAACGCTTGCTTTTTCTAGAACCAGTTCGCCTTCATCATCAGCGGTTAGTAACAATACATTGTTTTTATCAAATGCCTGAAGTTGGTACACAATTAACTCGTTACTCGTACTTTTAATTAAGCCATTATTTGGGAGTCCTTGCGCGCCACCATCGGGGCCAAAACGAAAGTCAACATTATAAAAAACATTATCAGACCCGGTTGCATTAGGGTTGTCGAAAGTAGTTGAGGTAACGTCAGTCGCTTTGTTTTTATATCCTTCAGCAATTACATCGTGGTTAAATCCTGAGAGTGCAATTGGAGTAAATTCTTTGGCAGGTTTGGGGAATTCATAAATACGAACCTGACCCTTACCACCGTCGAAGGCTATTGAACCACCGGCTACCGTAAATCCATCTTTTGAAAGGGCAACCGAAAAACCAAATTTGTCTTCTGCACCAACGCCTTCCATATTTTCACCAAACTTTGTCCACGTACCATTTTCATTTTTATAAACGGTAACACGGCCTATATTGCCGTTTGCAGCACTAGAGCCTACTGCTACCATGTTGCCATCACCACTTAAGGATACGGCATTTCCGAATTGATCACCGGGCTTTTCTCCTTTTAGGTCGTTACCTACTTGGGTCCAACTGTCATTTTCAAAACTAAATACCCTTACAGAACCTTCGTATATGGGATGGCAAGATACCGCAAGTGTTTTTCCATCCGAGCTGATAGACAGCTCATTACCAAAATTCTCTCCGCTGGTTCCTGTTAAATCAGAACCCAATTGGGTCCAGGTGCCGCTTATGTTTTTAAACACACGTACTTGCCCTGAAAGACTATTGAAATAGGGTGCCCCCACGGCAACTATACTTCCGTCATCACTTAATGAAACTGTGTAGCCAAAATAACTACCTCTTACCGTTGGATCAATGTCTGCACCTATTTGCGTCCAGGTGCCGTTTACATTTTCAAAGATTCTAACGTGGCCTTTTCTACCATCATGGAGATTACCGCCAATGGCTACTATTTTACCATCGGCACTAAGTGAAACGGATTCACCGAAACGATCTTTGGCGGCATCTCCGTCAAGGTCAGCTCCAATTTGTGTCCAAGTGCCATCTACATTCTCATATACGCGAACATGGCCACGTTCGCCATCATGCATGTTAGCACCTATGGCTACCACCTTACCATCATCACTTAACGCTATCGCTTCGGCAGATTGGTCGCCTACTTCAGCACCGTCAATATCTGAACCTATCTGGCTCCATTTACCTCCCTTGTTTTCATAAACTTTTACGTGTCCTTTACTACCATCATGTCTTGCCGAACCACTGGCCATAATGGAACCATCACCACTCAAAACCACTTGGAAACCGAAGTAATCGTTTGCAAATGTGCCATCAACTGGATCTCCTACTTGGGTTTGGGCCTTTAGACCTGAAAATATGAAGAGTGCCGCTACCAAAAGAAGCACTTGAACATTATATACTCTTGTAAAATATTTTTTCATTGAATCTTTTATTTAATCTATTGCTATTTTTTTTGCTCAACCAAAAAAGGACTTTCTATTGCCCATTTTGGAAATTATCTTATTGCCTTTGTTTTTTTGGGCGTTTACAACAAAAGTTTGAACATTCATCTTTTTAAAAAGAGCCCCGATAATAAACACCGGGACTCTTCACTTTAAAAAAGTTCGATTCAATGAACTTAATTCTTAATAAACCTTGTGGTTAATTGTTGACCATTTGAACCTAAACTAACACTATAAATTCCTGGTTGTAAGGCAGCAATGTTTAGGGTTGAAGTAGTAAATCCGCCCTGAGATTCGAATACCACCTTGCCTGTTATATCTCTTATGGTTAACCATTCAATTGCCCCATTTTTACTATCAATGTTTAATACATTGTTAGCTGGGTTAGGGTAAATGCTAATTTGAGCATTATGAATGGTTTGCACACCCATGGCTACATCTACCACAATTGTATTTGAATTGGCGCTTTGTCCTTGTGCATTGTATGTTCTTACTCTGTAATATACCGTTGGCTCTGTAGTATTAATAACCAAACTTGTTACGTTACCAATATCCTTATTCACATAATCGCCAACCAAGTTTTCAAAATTAGCATCGGTGGCAACATCAATTCTGTAACCGTTCACGTCGGTACCGGCCTCCCAATTGGCGGTAAAGCTTGTATTCTTAACCACATTGCTTGCCTTAAGTGCAGTTACATGGTTTGGAGCTCCTTCAACTGTTAATCCGCATATGGCAAAAATGGCAGTTCTTGAAAACGAATTTTGCTTTTTAAAGCTAAGTTTAACTACTACTTTGTTTTCGTCAACATCAAGTTGGCTGTCGTACAATCTTGGGTTTCCTTCTTCAAGGTCAAACTCATCGGTTGTTCTTCTTACTCTGCCCATACCTTGAATAGCTGGGTCTGCTCCAAAAAACCAATCGTGTACAGTAAACGTCTTGTTCTGAGTAGTGCCATCGCTATAACTTACGGTAACATCAAAAGTTGATTCTCCTTCTGCACTAGCCGAAAGTATAATGAGTTTATCGAAGGCACCCGACTCAACCAAGGTTAGCGTACCTGACTCGTCAGCTTTTAACAATAAGGCATTATCAGCGGTATAATCTGCTAATTGGTATTTAACACCTGGGTTAGACATGCTTTCAATTATTCCGTTGTTTGGCAAACCATATTGTCCACCTGTGCTTCCGTGTTTAAACTCTTCTGTAAAGAACACATAATCTGCTCTTTGTGGGTCAGGTTCGTCAAATGTTGCATTGGTTACATCTGCTGCTTTACCACCTGTACCTTCAGCTATTATATCGGCATTAAAGCCTGTTAGTTTTGGAGTTACATATTCTCCGGCCTTAAGTCTTTGGTCGAGCATAATGGTATTAGAACTTGCGCTTTGCCCAGCTTTGTTTTGGGCTCTTACCCTGTAATACAGCAACTTTTCGGCTGTATTTACCTGTAGGCTTGTAACATTACCTGTGCTTTTATTTGCATAACCGGGTAAAAGATTCGTGAAATGCTCGTCGGTGGCAATGTCAATGTAATAGTCTTCGGCATGTTTAACGCTCTGCCAATTAGCAGTAAAACTTTGACCTGCTATAACATTGCTTGGTTCTAATGCTACGGGTGCTTCAGGCGCACCAATTACTATAGAGCCGCAAACGGCGAAAATACCAGTTCGTGAAGTAGAATTTTCTTTTGAAAAAGTTAGTTTAACCACCACCTTATTGGGGTTAACTTCTAATTCGCTATCATATAATCGTGGGTTGTAGACATCCTTGTCATATTCATCCGTGGTTCTATTAATTCTGCCAAATCCATAGATGGCAGGATCATTTCCATTAAACCAATCGGCCACCGTAAACGTTTTCTCTTCGGTGGTTTTGTCACTATAGGTTACTGTTACCTTAAAAGTAGATGCACCGTTTGCACTTGCCGAAAGAATTGAAAGCTTATCATAGGCACTAGCTTCTTGCAAAACAAGTTCGCCTACTTCGTCTTTAGCCAATAGCAGCACATTGTTTTCATCGTATTTTTGCAACTGGTAATTAATTCTATTGATGTTTTCACTTGTAACAAAACCATTATTTGGTAAACCTATAGTGTTTGTATCTGCACTGTCTCTATAAGCCTTAGTAAATAGCACATTATTACTTCCTACTACATTCGGCTCATCAAAAGTGATAGAGGTCAACTCGGCTGCTTTCTTACCTTTTTCTTCTGCAATTATATCGTGGTTGAAGCCTGTTAGTGTAATTGGGCTTAGGTCTTCGGCCGGTTTTTCGCCTAATCTAAAAACCCCTATCTTCTGATTCGTATAATAAGACAGATAATTAGAATTTAGTGGGAATGCTACAGTTCTACCATCTTCTGAAACAGTTACTTGGTATCCTAACTGGTAATTTAAAGAACCGAAATCTTTTTTGTCTAATCTACGCGTTAGTCCCCATCTTTTACCATTATTTTCATAAATAGAAACTCTCTTCCAATAATAATTACCAATTACAAGAGTCCTTTTATTCTTGCTTAGAGCAATACTCGATGCAGGTACAGGAATAGTAGCTACTTCATTCCACTTTCCATTTTTATAATCAAATATCCTTGTAGTATTTGTTCTATTTAGATCTCCTATTACCAATGTATTACCATCGCCACTTAACGTCATAACCGCATAATCAAATGTAAGTGCGTCGCCTAAAAGTGTCCATTTATTATTTACGTTTTCATAAACGCGCACATCATATCCTGTGTAAATAGCAACTCTATTTCCATCGTCGCTCATATCTATAGTTTTATCACGACCTGTATAACTAACACTGTATACTGTGGTAGGGGCAATATCTTGCCCTATTTGTTTGCCATCTTTATATATAGCAACACTGATATTATCTGAATTGTAAGCATTCTTATTTTTTGTAAGGGCATAGGTGCTTTTATAATTTGCATCATGTTTACTAGCAGCTATTTCCCAACCTAAATACTCATCTTTATTAAAAGTAATATTAATTGTTTCAGCCCAAGAACTATGGCTTGCTGTATCTAAGCCTATTGTGTACTCAACCAATTTGCCTTTGCCTTCTGAATCGTAACCTTCTATAATAGTCACAGTATTTTTTTCAATTACAGAAAAGGCGTAAGGACTAAATTTTTTAGTAGGAATTTCCCATTCACTAAGCTTGTGCCATACAGTAGTTGGTTTATAATGCATTTGCACCACGGTAGTGTCTTGCTTATACCATGTTGTGTACACTATTCTGCCACTATCGGCCATTTCAATATTAAAAGGACCCAATAGCTTACCATCAGGATCGCCTATAAAACCTAAATCTTTAACCGATTGTGCCTGTAATTGCCCTAACGCTACAAACGCAAAAAGCAGCACTAAAAACTGCCGTGTAGGCGCTTTCCAATAAGCATTTCTATTGCCTGTATTTGGCAATTCTAAACTTGTAATTTTTGTTTTCATTGAATCTTTTTATTTATTGATTGTTAATTTTTTGCTCGACCAATACAGGCCATTAAATTGTCCATTTTGGAAATTATCTTACTGCTTTTGTTTTTTTTGAGTGTTATAACCACGGTTTGAACATTGATCTTTTTAAAAAGAGCCCCGGTACTAAACACCGGGACTCTTCACTTTAAAAAAGTTCGATTCAATGAACTTAATTCTTAATAAACCTTTTGGTTAATTGTTGACCATTTGAACCTAAACTAACACTATAAATTCCTGGTTGTAAGGCAGCAATGTTTAGGGTTGAA
>JAGQWA010000110.1 GCA_020437725.1 Bacteroidota bacterium
CCAGAACTTCAAATCCAACCAGAAAAGCATTAGAAAACAATATTGCGGCGTTAGAAAATGGCAAATATGGTGTGTGCTTTAGTAGTGGATTAGCTGCCATTGATGCATTGCTAAAAACCTTAAAACCTGGCGATGAAGTGGTTTCTGGTAATGATTTATATGGTGGAACCTATAGGCTCTTTACCAAGATTTACGAACCCTTTGGCATAAACTTCAAGTTTATAGACATGAAAAACTTGGATGCAGCTGAAAAGGCTTTTACCCCAAAAACCAAGCTGGTTTGGGTTGAAACCCCAACCAATCCTACTTTGCAAATAGTTGATATTAAAGCCATTTGCGAAATGGCCAAAAGTAATGGCGCCTTGGTTTGTGTTGACAACACTTTTGCTACCCCTATTCTCCAACAGCCGCTTCAATTGGGTGCTGATGTGGTAATGCACTCTGCCACCAAATACCTTGGCGGACATTCTGACGTAGTTATGGGTGCCCTGGTTACAAGCAATGAAGAACTTGCAGAAAAACTGTATTTCATTCAAAATTCATCGGGTGCTATTTGCGGGCCTATGGATGCTTTTCTTGTGCTCCGTGGAATAAAAACCCTGCATCTGCGCATGAAAGCACATTGCGAAAACGGCGAAAGAATTGCTCATTTCCTAAAAAATCATTCAAAAGTGGGCGTGGTTAAATGGCCAGGTTTCTAAGACCACGAAGGCCATGAAGTTGCCAAAAAGCAAATGAGCGGTTTTGGGGGCATGGTAACTTTTTCAATGAAAAACGACAGCTTAGCATCAGCCCAAAAAGTACTTTCTAATACCAACCTGTTTTCTTTGGCTGAAAGTCTTGGCGGTGTTGAATCTTTAATTGGCCATCCGGCCACCATGACCCACGCTTCTATTCCAAAAGAACAACGATTAAAAGTAGGTTTAACCGATTCTATGATAAGGCTGAGTGTTGGCATTGAAGATGCTGACGACTTAATTGCCGATTTAGACCAAGCTTTAAACCTTGTGTAACCTAAAAAGCTCAACTTCGTTTTAAAGCTATGAAAAAAACCTTAGTACTACTCCTTTTACTTTTCTCTTTTTCAACGTTTGCACAACGGCTAGAAAGGCGACTTGAATACACTGCCGAGCTAATAGAAAAAGGCCAGTACCAAGAAGCACAAATTCAGCTAGAACGCATTATTAGAAAGGATGATGGAATTGCCAGGGCACAACATCAATTAAGTTTATGCTATTTCTATCAAGGTCAGGTAGAAAAATCGTTGGCCAACGCCATTGAAAGTGTAAAACTTGATGACGACAACGCTGATTACATAGCGCACTTAGGCAATGTTTATTACAATAGAGCAACCATTGACAAGGCCTTACAATACTGGCAAAATGCGCTTTTGTTCGACAGCACAAACACATCAGCTTTATTGGGTTTAAGCGACCATTATACAGAACAAGACAGTTTTGAGCATGCGCTTGAACTGCTTAAACAGATAAATGCCAAAACCCAAAAATCGATTGACTGGAAATATCGTAGGGCGCTTTGCAACCAAGGATTAGGTAACTATAAATTAGCCATTCAAGACTATAATTATTGCATAAAAGAAAATGCTATTGATGAACTATCAATGTATCATAAATCGCTGTGTTATTTGGGGTTATACAACTACGATTCAATGGCAATAAGCGTAGAAGACCTTATATCTTTAAACGCTAACCAAGCCGAATATTTCTATTTACTGGGCTACGCAAGCGAAAAACAAGATTTGTTTTCAAAGGCTGAATTCAACTATAAAAAAGCAATTAGTTTAGACGGAGACAATGTAGAATACCAATCGGCCTATATACGGGCAAAAGCTTTGAACCGAGAAAATGATATGCATGATGAGTAGCACATGAAACTACCTATCAATAAACTTCACCTTCTTCCTTTCATAGCCTTCAAAACATTCGCTTAATGCCAATAGAAGTTCATAGTCATTGAGTTTCATAATAAACTCGGGGCTCAGGTTACAGTAATCGATAAAGCTGTCCATTTCTTCGGGCGGAAGTGCCAAGAAGTTAACCACAATTTTGCGGCGATAAACAGAGTCTAAAAACTCTCTCCTTTTGTCTTCAGCCAGCAGTTTTGACAGTTTCTTTTGCTCTCTTCCTGCTTTGCTAAAGTTGTTATAAATGGCCGTAAATGGACTAAATCTAATAATGGCTAAACTTTGGTTTGGCTCTACATAACCCAAATATGACTTGGGTAATTGAATGGTTTCAGTGTCTTTAGGTTCCATGTTTAGCACTTCGTGTTTGAAGGTATTGTAGCTAATTGCGTAAACATTGGCTTCTTTTAGCGATAAGGTGGCTCTTCTTAATTTAACTCTCAAGAAAATTCGGGTTTCTGTTTCGCCAACAGCAATTCTATAGGTATCTGGCACGTGTGTTATTGAACGAAAAAACAAAGTATCACCAGGATAAGCAACCATAGAAAAATATCCATTTCGTCCGGTGGCAGTACCATCATGATTTCTAAGATTTATAACTGAAATACCTATTAAGGGTATGAGCGAGTCTGGTTCTTGGCCAATGGCTTCATATACATAGCCTGTAACTTTAATAGGTTCAGACAATGTGTCTTGCGCATTAACTGCATGGAATGCCGTTATTCCAATTAAAAATAAAACAACGCTTTTAATGGATTTTACCATGGTTCGAAGGTAAAATAATGCAGTAGTTGATGGGGTGCTGATAGGCATTCTTAACGAATTAATGATTGCTACCTTTTAAGAACGTTTGGAACTCATTCTGGTTACAGACGGCTCTATTTTTTAATGATAATGCGCATGGCTTCGCGTTTACTTAGCGGCTTTAAATCATGCGAATTCACATACTCAACCACCCAGTTTGGATTGGTTTTACCGTATTGGCGCAGTGCCCACCCAATGGCTTTTTGAATAAAAAATTCTTTTGAATTAAGATTGGGTTCAATGTTAGCTGCAAGAAGTGCAGTATTGGTTTTATCCTTATTAAGTACTTGAAAAATAATACTGGTTCTGCGCAACCACATATTCTCATGCACCGACCATTTGGTGGTTAGGCTTTGCATTTGCGCTGGGTATTTTTTAAAATAGTTGGCCACCAAATCAACCGAAATACTATCTACTGAATCCCACCAGGAATTGTGTACAATCATCCATTCAAAAAGCTCGATAAAATGCTCAGGCCATTGCTTTTTAAGTTTAACACTAACTTCTCTTGCAAAGGCATGCACTTCTCTGTATGCACTTTGATAGGCATCAAAAACAAGGGCTTCCAGCGTTTCAACTGCCGGAAGCCCATATTCTTTTAAAAATTCTTTCTGTATTTCTCTACGAACCGCCGTCTTCATGCCATAAAACTTAAAATGGCCTTTCATATAAGCCTCCATATAAGCAGCTTCTTCGGCGTTGGCTGCTTTTTCAAAAGCTTGAATGAGCGGTTGCAGATAGGCGTTCAAAATGCCTAAAGCTTAAGTTTCTTCTTCATGGCCTTTGGCAAAGCATCTTTATGTACCATTACATTAATGGTTTTGTACGCCACATAACTTTCAGATGCGAAGAAATAACCACCACAATCGTTGCTTTTGGTACCCCAAGAGTTCTTCACTTTAAAATATACTTCGCCAGTACTTTTTTCTTTAGCATAACCAGTTATGTGCATTCCATGATCATCAGTAGTAGTGTAATTATCATACCCTTCCTGACGCATTTCTGGTGTAATTTTTTCCTGTTTGGCAGGTTCAGCAACTACTGAATCAACTTTGGTTCTGCTAACACCATCCCAGTTTCCAACTGGCACAATGGCCACCCCTTTTCTGTGTTGAAACCCTTTTTCAGAAACATCTGCGCCCCATGCCATTGAATAACCTTCATCAAGTGCTACGGTCATTAATTCCATGAATTCATTTAGTGGCACGTTGTATGATGATTTATGCATCCAGTTATCAGGCAATTCAAGAATAAACTGTTCGTACATTGGCTCATGGGTGAAAGATGTAATGCTTACATAATCGCTTCCATCAAAATCTAAATAGTCAACAAAAGACTTTGGCGTGTACTCCTTGCCTTCGTAAGTAAATTTTTCAACCGGAGTGCCTAAATAAGCATCAATAGTTGCAGTTATGGCATCTAACCAAGAAGTTGAAAGTTCGCGATTTTTGTTTGCAATTACAACATTGCACATGGCTTGTAGCATGGCTTCTAATTCGCTATGTTCATGGTTATCTGTTCCGTAGTTAAGCCCTTTATATTCAATTTGTGGAACAATGCCGTATTTGTCAATTATGGTTGTTACATCATGAAAATTACCGCCTTGCGCCATGTTTAATTTTCCGTGAAAACGAACATATCTCTTTGCCTTTTCAATATAACTGTGTCGAACAATCCACATTTCTGAAAGCTTAACTTCAATGCCTTTGTTTCTCTTTATTTCTGATTCTATAAAACTTAAAGTTGAAAAGCTCCAGCAAGTGCCAGTTATGTTTTGGTCTTGCACAGGTTGAGCTTCAATATCTTCAACCATTTTAAACTCATAATTGCCCACTTCTACTTTTTGAGCCAACAATGACATTGGAAGCATTGTTAGCAACATTAAAAATCTATGTTTCATTAATTTTAATTGTAATAATGTCACAATTTTACAGTAATGGTGCTACACAAAACAGTAAATAATAGCTAAGTGGCAAAAAGCCCATGCAAATGCTTAAAAAGTATTGGGTTGAATGGATATTATCGCCAATATTTGCAACCCTTATGAATGCTGAGCACTTTAACGTTTATTGCTGGCAAATGAAACGCCAGCGCGAAACTGATGACGATATCAACGATCTGCACATTGCAATTGAAGACGACCATGTTATTCGTGCCTTAGAAATATTAGAAAACCCGAACCTACCAGAGTATATCATTGAATGTGAAACGTTTCCAGAAAAAAGCCCTCAACACATGGATGTTGGCCCTGAGACGTTTATGAAAAACTACAAAACCGACATTGTTGACTTTGAGCGCGTTAACATAATTATTACTTATGAAGACGACGAAATTCTAGTATGGAACAATGGTTTTGAAGAAGCGTTTATAAAACTTACATCAAAGCGTTTGCTAGAGTTGCGCAAGCTTTTTCTTTTGAGCAGAAACTCGGCTTATTACTATGACAATGTGCTTGAAGCCACCAGAATAACCGACGATTATAACTTTAAGCCATGCAGAATTGTGGTTTGGGGTGGGCATAAGGGTCAGGTAATATATTATTAGTAGTCTTTTACGTAATCATAATCTTTCTTACAGCTCACTAACAGTACCATGCACTGCCATATATTGCATTGTTATGAAGCATTTAAGGGCAACCCTATTTTTACTTTTTACTGCGTTTGGAGCCAATCTTAGCCTTGCACAATCTTTTTCAGACAATTTTGATGGTTATAACATTGGGCAAGGGGTTGTGGCTCAAAACAGCAAATGGACATATTGGCGAGATCGTGGACCAAACCTAACTCCCCAAGACGCCAACGTTGATAACAAACAAGCAATAAGCGGAAAAAACGCACTCTATTTTGAAAGCAACGACTTTTTTGGCGGCCCTACCAATGTAGTGCTTCCCTTTGGGCAGACTTATGATATAGGAAGTTTGCACTATGAAATGATGCTGTTTGTTGACGCCAATTCTAGTGCAAGAATGAATTTTCAGGGCGAAGCAAACCTTGGAAATACTTACACATTGGAGTTTGAAGTGAGTACAAATGGCAATTTCATATTGTTTGAAGATGGTGAAACTTTTGCAACGGGCACTTTTGCCCAAGGTGAATGGGTAAAGTTTGAAATAGACGCCGATTTAACCCTAAATAAATGGAAGTTTAAAATGAATGGAAAGGAAGTAGCCAGTTTTAAATCTCTATCAAATCAACTTTTTGCAGCCAATTTCTTTCCTCAAAGAAATGATGCCTTTTGGATTGATGATGTTTATTACAAATACACCAAATATGATTATCCAGATGTAAATGCCGCCATAATTAACGCTAAGGTATCTGGAGGTGGAATTGTAGGCGCTAGTGCAACAGTTTCAGTGAACGTAAAAAACCTTGGGGTAGATGAAATAAATGAGCTTTCTCTTACATACATCTATAACAACCAAGCTACTAATCAAGAGTTCAAATCGCTTTCATTATTTACTGGAGTTGACTATAATTTAAACTTCGACCTTCCCTTTACTTTAGCGCATGGTCAAAAATACATTGAAGTAAAAATTGATGGTGTAAATAGCGAAATTGGTGATGATCGCGAATCTGACAATACAGTGGTGGTTAAGCTTGAATTTATTTCACCCACGCCAGGAAAAATTATTTTGGGAGAAGAAATGACAAGTACTGAATGCGGCTTATGCCCTGCAGGCATGGTAAGCCGAGATTCTATGAGTAAGGCCTTTAAGGATAATTACTACCAGGTTTCTATTCATACAAATGATCCTATGGCATCGGCTGAAACCTATTTTGAATCTTTAGAAAAACTTACACAGAAATCTGAACCGGCCACCATTATTAATCGATCAACAGTTACAGAATCAACTCCTGATGAAGTTTACAATGCTATTATGAAGGAGTTGGAAACACCAATAATGGGTAAGTTTACCATTGGCGCTCAAACCTATTTAGGTGTTCTTCACGTGTCAGCAGAATTAGATTCACTAGGTAAAATTGGCGAAGACTGGCAAGTTGTCTGCTTACTTGTTGAGGATTCGGTAATTGGAAATAATGATAGTTTTAGCCAATTAAATGGGTATTTCAGGGGTTTTGCTGGCGACATGGGTGGCTGGGAAAATCTTGACCGAGAAGTGTCATATAAGGACATAACTTACAAGAATATAGTTAGAGACATTAAGCCACGTTTCAGTGGCGATCACATTTCAAGAGTAAAGAGCAGTAATAAAAAATCATTACAAACCTTCAGTTTCCCACTTAATGGTTATGACTATAAAAAGTTAACACTGGCAGTTGCACTAATAGATGCCGATGGCAAAATCAATAACGTTAGCCTCTCATCATGTGAAGATGCAATTGAATATGGATATGAAGGCCCAATTAGTGTTTCAAGCCCCAAAATTAATAGCCTTACAATTTACCCCAACCCCACCAACGGAACGGTAACAATTGCAAACCCTAATTTGGCTAAAGGAAATCTGAATGTTTATAACGCACAAGGAAAGTTGGTGAATGAAATGCCTGTTGGCAAACACAACTCAAGCGTAACACTTCAATTTTCTGAAAGTGGATTGTATCTCATTCAACTAAACCAAAACAATAAGGTATATAGCCAAACCGTTGTGGTTCGCTAGTTGAATTGGACCAACTACCCCAATAAGGGTGTTTATTTGGACTTTCGGCATTTAAGTTTGCTTTATGACTAACTGTTTGTGGGTGGTTATGTTTTGTATGGTTTCATGTGTATCGAAGGCGCAATATGATACCTGTTCAATTTTTTACCCCACTAATGTCTTTGAACTTGATAAAACCAATGAATCAAAGCTTGATTCACTTATTGATACTTGGTTAAAACATTTCCCTGAAAGCGTAGCCATTCTAGGTTATGCTGATCATGTTGGCGACTCAACCGATAACTATAAATTGTCAATACGAAGAGCTCGAAATGCCAAGCAATATCTTGAAAAGAAAATTCCTTCAAGATTTATTACGAGCTGCAAAGGCAATGGCGAATTAAAGTCCTCTGTAAATGATTCTTTAGGCGTTTTAGACCATAGAAGGGTGGATATCATTTCTTTTCATGCAGTTGCTGAAGCCGAACTAAAAATCGATACCAATATTAAGGTGCTTTTTCATCTTGATACAGTTAAAACTGGGCAGAATTTGAAACTGCCAAACCTGAATTTTTACCCCGGACGGCATATTCCATTGCCGGCCTCGCAATCGGTTCTAAAACAGCTATTGGTTACCATGCAAGCTAATCCAAAGCTAAAAATCGACATTGAAGGCCATATATGCTGCGAACGCAAAACTGCCGATGGTTACGACATGGGCACAGGCGAATACAAACTTTCAGAAAACCGAGCCAAGTTTGTTTATCAATATTTGGTGCAAGGTGGCATAGACCCAAAACGAATGAATTACAAGGGTTTTGGCAGAACCCGCCCTATTCATCTAATTGAAATGAACGAAATTCACCGAGAGCAAAATCGCAGAGTTGAAATTGTAATTATTGCCAAATGACCAATAAAATTACCAACCTAATTGCCACACATTTTAGTCAAACCATGAACGGCAGAAACTGGACGTGGGTTGATTTTAAGTCAACCATCAACGATGTTTCTTGGAAGGAAGCCGATGTAAAAATTGGTAGCTTGCATACCATTGCCGAGCTTACTTACCACATTCATTACTTTACCCAAGTGGCTCTTAGGGTTTTAGAAGGCGGCCCTTTAGAAGGAGATGATGCAGTTAGCTTTAATCATGCACCAATTACCAGCGGAACGGATTGGCAAAACTTCTTATCCAATATCTTCAGAGAATCAGAGCGATTTTCTCAATTAATTAACTTACTTAATGACAGCGCGTTAATTGAGCCATTTGCCGATAGAAAGTATGGAAATTACTATCGCAATTTGGCTGGAATAATTGAACACCACCACTACCATTTAGGCCAAATTGTAATGCTCAAAAAACTCATTAGAGAACAAAAATTAGTGACTTGACCGTGGTCATGTTTTGAGCGCCTTAATATCTGGTAGTTTGTACTCTCAAAAGTTAAACATGAAACTAATTGCTCCCCTTCTAGCCCTTGCACTTTTATTTGGCTCTTGCATAGAGCCTTATAAATTTTGGAACGTAACTGATTTTACACTCGACCATACTTCGTTGGCCGATGGCAGCGAAGTGATATTGGCTTATAGCAGCAGCGGCCCCAAAAAACACCATGAAGAATACTACACCCATCTTATTGTAATAAATGAGCAAAATGGCGATACCATTAATGTTTTGAGCATTCATAATCCAGGTTTTAAAGAAACCGACATGGGACAAAAGTTCACTTTTCAGAGTTTTACTGGCGAAATGGGGCAGTTGATTTACCGTCAGTTTAAACACCTTGACGAAAACAACCGGGAGCAAATAGACTTGCCAGAAATAAAAATCGTTGCCCGCGACATTAAGTACGATTTCATTGCACAAAACAACCACCCAACCGTTATTGGCTTTTTAGGGAAGACGAAGGTGGAGTAGTTTGGCATCGCGGTCATTTCGAGCAGAGCGAGAAATCTAATGACATTCAAAAAGCGGTTCAAAGGGTAAAAATTTAAAGTTTAATGGAAACGCAGTTTGGAGTTTCTAGTCCCTAGTCCCTAGTCACTATTCCCTATTCACTAATTGCTAGTCC
>JAGQWA010000111.1 GCA_020437725.1 Bacteroidota bacterium
CAGAGAAGAAAAAGAGTTCTACTCGTTTTCTGGTGATTTGAAATCAGGATTGAATTTCTCTGGTTTAAACTTGGCTTCGCCCAACCAGTAAAGCATAAGCAACCTACTGTAGCGCACCATAGCTGGAAGTAATAATAAGTTCACAATGAATACGGCCAACATGTAAACTTCCATAATTGGATTACCTAGTAAGAAATAAACCAATACGCTAACAACAATGGCAATTCCGGCACCAAAACCATAATTAATATACATGGCTCCCCAGTAAAACCCAGGCTCAGGATTTAGGTCTAATTCGCAATTGGGGCAATGCTTGTGCATACGCAAAAAATACCATGAAAAGGTTGGCTTCTTAAAAATATGAGTGCTTCTGCATTGTGGGCATTTTTGCGACAATAGGCTAGAGAAGGCACTTGGCGGCTTTTTCATGATTCTAAGCTTGCGCGTTTTTTCTTTTTTCTTGAATAATACCAGAGTATTCCAAGACCCATTACCATTAAATATGGCATTGCGAGTAAATAGAATATTCCAGAATTAATGCCAAGACCAATTGTGCCACCAGTTGCCAAATTGGTTTCAACGTTGGCTTTACAGGTTTGACATTGGGCGCAAACTTCTTGAGTACCGCCAATAATCAGGGTAACTATTATTACACAAACAACAACTAGGTATTTAAAATGCTTATTGGACATAATAAGGTCGTATCATCAAATATACAATCACCCCAGAGATGGCCACATAAAGCCATATAGGGAAGGTTATTTTGGCAAGCTTTTTATGAAGAGAAAACTTACCCAACAGAGCTCTTATCAGCGTAAATAACACCATTGGCACAATGGCTACTGACAAACCAATATGTGTAAAAAGCAACGTGAAATAAATTGGTTTCACCCAGTTTTCGCCACCAAATTCAGTATGGTCTGTGCTAATGTGATAAAGTACATAAAGCAGTAAGAAGGCAGTTGAAAGGCCAATGGCTACTTTCATTAAATTCTCGTGGGCTTTTCTATCGCCGTTTTTTATAGCAATTACAGCGGAAACCAGAACGATTGCCGTGAATAGGTTAATGCCAGCATAAATAGGCGGTAGAAACGAAAAGTTGAGACCTTCAATTTTTACCTGAAATAAAACAACAACAATTAAAGGAATGGCTATTGACAGTGCAATGGCTATCCTGTTTAGGTTTTTCTCTCTTTTGTTGGTACTATTCATTGAGAATTAGAACTCTTAATTCGCCCAAAAGGTCTTTGGGAAGTCGGTCGTTTGCAGCCTGGTAAAAACCACGAACCTGGCGGTCTTTATCAAGCAATACAAGCACTTGGTCTTGATCGTATTCTTTGCTTTTTTCATAACCAGGAAAAACATCTAACCAACCATCCTTAAGGTTGTTGGGTGTTTTTAGTTGGGTCTTTTGCCAATGATCATTAAATGGAATATTGTGCTTTTCAATTCCATTACTAAAAACGGTTAACAAAATAATATTGTCAACCTCGGGCAAACGCTCTTGAATGTTTTTTAGGTTGCCAACGGCATGTTCTGAAAGAACAGTGGGAGAATCTGGCACAAAATGAAGAATTAAATGTTTGTCAGGCCATTTGTCTTCAAATAAACCAGAAAGCGGTGCCTTGTATTGCTGTGTGTCTGTTCCTTCTACAGTGGGCTCGCCAAAATAGGGAAGGTCTGTAACAATGGTTTGGCCAGATTTAAGAACAAGAAAAATGGCAACCGGCAACAATAGAATTGCTCCTAAAATGCCAATGTTCTTAAAGTTCATATTGCTTCTATCCCTGAGTCTCTATAATGATAAGGGCCACCAAATAAACGATGAAGATTAAAGGCAACAAAATAGAGTAGGCAAGGCGCTTAAGCTCATGCTTAACGTGCATAAAGTAAGCTACAATGCCTGCGGCTTTGAAAACGGTAAGCGCAAGGAAGATTACTGTTCTCCAAACACTTTTTTCCATAGCAAAAGCAAAAACGAATTCTACAGCGGTAAGAAGGAATAGTACTATAAATACTTTCCAAATCTCAGCTTTATTAGAATGCGGAACGTGTAAACCATGTGCTTCGGCTTCGTAGTGGCCGTCGTTTACCATATCGTGCGGATTACCTGACATAATGCTTGCTTTTAAATTTTAGATCAAATAGAATAAGGTGAAAACGAATACCCATACAAGGTCAACAAAGTGCCAGTAAAGGCCCACTTTTTCAACCATTTCGTAATGTCCTCTTTTTATGTAAGTGCCTTTAAACACATTAATCATAATTATGATTAGGATTAAAACACCGGTAAATACGTGGAAACCGTGGAAACCAGTAATAAAGAAGAAAAGGTTACCAAATTGAGTGGTTTCGCCAGATGGCAATGCAACTTCGTATCCTTCAGGATTAACGTAGTTACCAGCTCTGTCCATATAAGCAACTCCATGCTTGTCTAGAATAGGCTCAGAAACTACTGGTAGTTCGAAACCTTTATCACCTTCAGTATTAGCATCCCAAATTTCGTGCTCTTTACCATCAGCGTCTGTAAGTACAACTGGATAGAAAATTCTTCTTTCAGCAATCCATCCTTTGGCTTCTGCACTTAATTCATGGTTTGCTTCTGCATGGTGAGCATCACTATGAGCTTCTTCGGCTTCGGCACCATGATGTGCATGGTGTTGTGCTTCCGCCAATTCTGTTTCGTATGCAAAATCACCGGCTGTTAATCCAAGTTTAAGTCCTTGATGTATAAGGTGATTCCACTCGTATGCCTGACAGCTTAAGAACATTAAACCGCCAACTACAGTGTAAACCATGAATTTTTTCACAGCATTGTTGTCATGTCTATGTCCAGCTTCAACGGCAAGTACCATTGTTAAACTACTTGCAATTAGAATAAAGGTCATTATACCCACAAACACCAAAGGAGCACCATGCGCTGCTACTACTGGAACACTTTGGAAAACTACTTCTGGGTTTGGCCATGTTGTAGAAATAAACCTGAAATACCCATATCCGGTAAGAAACGCTGAAAAGGTGAACGCATCAGAAAGCAAGAAGAACCACATCATCATCTTGCCGTAGGTTACACCTAGTGCTAATTTCCGCCCTTCCCAAGGTCCGGTCTGTGATTGATCTAATGAAATTTCAGTCGACATATCGAGCTTATTTAGCTTTTAAACATTTTGTAAAAAAAGATACAAATACAACCAAAGTATTCCCACAAAATGCCAGTAAATGGCTGCTGAGTTCAACTTTGAATTGTTGAAATTCTTATCAAATAACTGCACCATCACCACTAACAGTACAACAATTCCACCTAGAAGGTGCAAAAGGTGCAAGCCACTAATGACGTATAAAAATCCAGCTGAAGCATTTCCAACCAGATAAATTCCATTTTGTGTTAAATACTCCCAACCCAATAGCTGAAGGGCGGTGAAAGCTAATCCACCAACTAGGGTAAGAGCCGTTAAAATTTGAACAATGCCGCGCTTTTGCAACTTGGCAAAGTATTGGGCAAAACCCATGGTTACAGTGCTGAGCAACACAACCACCAACGATGCCTGAAATTGACTAGGCATGGTAATGGTCATCCAATTGCCTTCTGCCTTTCTAACAATATATGCGCTAGTTAAACCCGCAAAAAGCATAACTACACTTACCATAAAAACCCACACAGTAAACTGCTTTGCAGGAATTTTAAAGTTGGTGTTATTTTTAACAGTAGCGCTTTGCATTAGATCATTGAATCAATTAAAAATCCGAGAAGCATTACTGGCAGGTAAATGAACGAAGCGAACATGAGCTTCTTACCTGCTTTGTCGTCTAATCCTTTAGCCAAATTCCAAGATCTGTAAACCACGTAAACACCAGCAATAAGGCTTAGTGCTATTGAGAAAATAAATGTTCCGTTCAATATTAATGGAAGAAAAGCCATTGGAATTAGTAAAAATGAAAGCCCAAATATTTGCCAAGCTGATACTTTGTCTTTTCTACGCCCAAAAGGCATAAGACGTAAGCCAGCTCTTTTATAATCATCAAATAAAATCCAAGCAATAGAGTAGAAGTGCGGAAACTGCCAAACAAATTGAAGGGCGAATAGAATCCACGCAACTGCTGTAATTTCTCCAGTAGCTGCTGCTACACCCACCATTGGCGGAATGGCACCTGAAATAGCGCCTACCCAAACAGAAATTTCACTTACTTTTTTAAGTGGGGTATAGGCAAAGGCATAAATCAACAAACCGATTAGAGCTAGAATAGCGCTAACATGGTTTAGATAAGTGCCCAGCAGTAAAACACCTCCAAAACCAGTTACCAACGATGCAATTAAAGCTTCGCCAACTGACATTCTATTGGTAGCCAAAGGTCTATTTAAAGTCCTTAGCATCAATTTATCAGTATTGCGCTCAATAATTTGGTTTAAACTGTTGGCTGAGGCTACCGTTAAAAATCCACCTATAAGTAATGGAAGCAGTGCCATCCAACTTGCTGGCGATGAAATAACATAGCCAATAAAAGTTGAGAACACTACAAGCGTAGTTAGTCTAACTTTAAAAAGCAACACATAGTCAGACACCTTGGCCGACCATATGCTCTTTTGGGTTAAACTAATATTTTGTTGATGCGCTTGCATTAATTAAGGCAGCTTATTCAGTTACTGATTCTTCGTTTTGAGTTGTACTTGGTACATCTCTTTTAATTGGATCATGGTCTTCGCTATCGTAGTCAACAGCTTGATTCAAGTCTTCTTCGCTAATCCATTGTGGTAAGAAATCTCTATCAACACCAGGTTTAGAATATTCGTGTGGGCCGCGATAAACGCTTGGAATTGCACCCACCCAGTTTCCATGGCCTGGATTTACTTCAGTTGACCACTCAAGCGTGTTGGCTCTCCAAGGGTTTTTAACCGCTTTTTCGCCGCTAATTGCACTTTTAATAAAGTTGTATAAGAACACGAATTGTGCGGCAAAACCTAAAATAGCTGCATAAGTGATAAACTTATTCAAGTCAAGGAAATCGTCAGCAAAGTCGAAATTGGTGAAAGCATAATATCTACGTGGAACACCGGCCAAACCAATAAAGTGCATTGGGAAGAATACCAAGTAAACAGAAATAAAGGTTAACCAAAAGTGGATATAACCTAATTTTTTGTCCATCATTCTACCAAACATTTTTGGGAACCAGTGGTAAACACCACTAAACATACCAAATATGGCAGAAGCACCCATTACAATGTGGAAGTGGGCCACAACGAAATAAGTGTTGTGTAGAGGAATGTCAATGGCTGCGTTACCCAACCAAATACCAGTTAAACCACCCGATATGAATAATGAAACCAAACCAATGGCGAACATCATACCGTTAGTGAAATGGATATTACCCTTCCAAAGAGTTGCTAAATAGTTGAATGTCTTTATCGCAGATGGGACCGCAATAATTAGCGTAACAATCATGAAGATTGAGCCCAAGAATGGATTCATACCGGTAACGAACATGTGGTGACCCCAAACAATGAACGATAGAACCGAAATACCTAAAAGCGAAATAACCATTGCCTTGTAGCCGAAAATTGGCTTACGAGCGTTGGTTGAAATTACTTCTGATGTAATACCAAGAGCCGGCATTAAGATGATATAAACCTCAGGGTGACCTAAAAACCAGAACAAGTGCTGGAAAAGGATAGGGCTACCACCAGTTTTATCAAGAACTCCACCATCGGCTAAGTAAATGCCATCTAAATAGAATGAAGTACCAAAACTTCTATCAAAAATCAATAGTAATGCGGCTGAGAAAAGAACAGGGAAACTAAGTGTACCAAGAATGGCAGTTAAGAAGAAAGCCCAAATGGTAAGGGGTAATTTCTTCATTGACAAACCTTTGGTTCTCATGTTTAGTACTGTACTAATGTAGTTCAAAGCACCCATTAATGAAGATGCAATGAATATGGCCATTGAAGCCAACCAAAGCGTCATACCTAATCCTGAACCAGGTATGGCCTTTGGTAAAGCACTTAAAGGCGGGTAAATGGTCCAACCAGCCGATGCAGGTCCTGTTTCAATAAATAATGAAACCAACATAATTACTGTTGAAAGGAAGAAGAACCAATAAGAAAGCATGTTTAAGAATGGCGATGCCATATCTCTTGCGCCGATTTGCAATGGAATGAGTAAGTTACTAAAAGTACCACTTAAACCGGCTGTTAGTACGAAGAATACCAAAATGGTACCATGCATGGTTACTAGCGCCAAGTACTTATCAGGAGCTAAAACATAGCTTACGTCTCCTGTGGCTTCGTTAAAGTTAGAGCTTAAGTAATTGCCAAAAAGACCGTTTAACCAAGTAAAGTCAATGCCGTCCCAGCCCAATTGAAGCCTGAAAAAGATAGACAAGAATCCACCAACAAACCCCATGAAAATACCTGTGATAAGATATTGGCGGGCAATCATTTTATGATCTTGGCTGAATATGTACTTAGAAATAAAGCTTTCGTGATGTTCGTGCGCCATGATTTTCTATTCTAAATAATGTTACTCTAAATGTTTATTATTCGGTCATTGAAAGCTGCGTGTCATCAACTTCTTCTGTTCCATTAAAAGCAGCCTTTTGAGAGCTTGCCCATTTGTTAAATTCATCAACATCCAGTACTTCAACCGTTTGTCTCATGTTGAAGTGGCTGGCCCCGCATATTTGGTTACATGCCAACTCAAAGTTGTAATCAGCATTATTCTCCATTGCACGTTTCTCTGTTGTGGTGTACAATGGTTTAATGTGGAACTCGGTTTGTGTATTTGGAATACAATAGATCTGAGCGTTAAAATCTGGGAAGTGAGCGGCGTGAAGTACGTCTCTAGAACGCATCACAAAGCGGCTTAACTCCATTTTTGGCATTTTCAAGTCGCGAGTAACAATGTCGTCTTTGCTCGCTGGATCACTAAAATCAATTCCCATAGGGTTGGTAGCAGGGTCAATTAAGCGATAATCATATTTACCTAAAATGCCATCAGGCCCTGGATATCTAAAGTTCCAACCAAATTGATAGGCAAAAAGCTCAACTTGGTATGGATACGCTTCTGCCGTATAATCTTTTCCGCGGTTTTCGTGGTAAATCATGGTGTTGTTCCAAGTTCTAAAACCGAAAAGTACCAACGCCGTTAAAACAATAGCAGGAACTACTGTCCATAAAATTTCCAACTTGTCATTCTCAGGGTAATACAATGCTTTGCGTTTTTCATTGTATTGGTACTTGTAAGCAAAAATGAAAAGTACTATTTGGGTAATTAGAAAAACGAAGCCAGTTATAAGAAGGGTTACAATTAGCATGTTATCTATTGCTTGGCCATGCTCTGAAGATGAGTCTAATCTTACGTATTTTCCGTGGATGACAATTTCGTAAAAAACACCAACTAGCATCAAAACCAAAAAGCCTAACATAAGGCCGCCATTTATTTTGTTGTAATTGGTTGTGTCTTTCTGTCCAGTCATTTTCTGAACATCTTTCATTACCGCACCAATTCCACCAAATATTAAGAGAACAAGAATGGCTATGATAACAATGTATCCAGTTAAAGACTGGCTGCTGTTAGCTTGGCCTTGCTCAAGCTGTTTGTTAATAGCGTATCGAGAAATTTTTTTCTCTTCTAAGTTCTGAGGGTTTGGAGCTTTGGCCCAGTTTTCACTCTGAATTTGTTCTGACTGCTGATCGGAATTTTCTTCTTTAACAGCGTGCTCTGTTGATGCCAACGCAAGGTTTGACAATAAGAATACGGTTAAGAAAAGTGAAAATATCCTCAGAAGAATGGATTTTTTCATGAAATGATTTTTTGATGCGTGTTTGTGCATTCCACCTAAAAAGCAGTGCAAATCTATTCCATTTTGATTATTATGAATGAAATGCTGCTTCATATTTTAATCACATTACAGACACAAGTTGTGGTAAACGTTTAACCTTTATTTCTGAAAATTAGTTAAAGCTATCTTTTGGTGGCAGTTAGCATACTCATGTGGGGTGTTAGAGCCTACAATTATTTGGGAGGAATTCTCCATTTCAGCAAAAATTTCTTGATACCAACTAATACCTGTTTCGTCTAAATGCGATGTTGGCTCGTCGAGCAGCAAATATTTTGATTCAAAAAAGAAGGCGAGGCTTAGCTTAACCCTTTGTTTCATTCCAGATGAAAAATGTTTTATGCTTTTGTCTGAATGCTGGGTTAGTCCACACTTTTCTATAATTACATGTGCATTATAATTGGGTCTGAAACTTTTGAATTTGCTTTGAAAATGGAGCAATTCTTCAAAAGTGAATTCATCGGGCACATCTATATAGGGTGCACAATAGGTTACATGCTTATAATGGTCATTTTTAATTCCATCAATTTCACCTTCATCGGTTTCTAGCTGGCCAGCTATTATTCTTAACAAGGTTGATTTTCCGCTACCATTTGGGCCTAGAATAACAGTGGGTTCGCCATTAAATTCAGCATTTAGGTTTCTGAAAATCCAATTGCGGTTAAATCTTTTGCCTATGCCAACTAATTTCAAACCTATTGAGATTTATAACCGCGCATTATGCCTCGGTTTGAATTGGTGACAAATTGCACAATTTCATCTCTTTCGTTGTCAACTGGCAATTCGGTTTCAATTATCCTTATTGCTTGAGTGGTGTTGTAACCTCTAATAAAAAGGATTCTGTAAATCTCAAGAATTCGGTTAATCTGTTCTGCACTATAACCTCGTCTTCTTAAACCAACAGAGTTAATGCCCACATAAGAAGCAGGGTATCTGGCTGCCTTTACAAAGGGGGGAATGTCTTTATTAACCAAAGAACCGCCGGCAAGAAAGGCATGTTTTCCAATTTTGCAGAATTGATGCACGGCTGTCATTCCACCTAAAATAGCATAATCGCCTACTTCAATATGCCCACCAAGGGTTGCGTTGTTAGCCAAAATGCAATTTTTGCCAATTACACAATCATGTGCCACGTGGGTATAGGCCATTAATAAAGTATTGTCGCCAATACGGGTTTTATCGCTATAAACGGTGCCTCTGTTGATTGTAGAATATTCTCTAATAACCACATTATTGCCAATTTCAACGGTTGAATATTCGCCTTGAAATTTTAGGTCTTGCGGCACAGCGGAAATAACCGCACCAGGAAAAATCTTACAATTTTTACCAATTCTAGCGCCTTCCATTATCGTGGCGTGTGGCCCAATCCACGTACCTTCTTCAATTACCACGTCTTTATGAATGGTAACAAAAGGTTCAATTACCACATTTTGGGCAATTTTGGCTTGTGGATGAACGTATGCTAAGGGTTGATGCATTATTAAACTA
>JAGQWA010000112.1 GCA_020437725.1 Bacteroidota bacterium
GATTTTGTTCCAACCATTAAGGTTATTTGGGTCTAGTTCAACGGTTTTTTCATAATACTCAATAGCCGTTTTGGGTTGAAGAAGAAGCTCGTGGCAAACACCCAAATTGTAGTAGCATTCAATTAAATCGGTGCTTGATGGCTCTTCGTTCAGCACTTCGTTGTAAAGAGAAATGGCTGCGTTAAATAGCTGCAGTTTCTCATCATTATTGGCGGTTTGCTGCCCGCGTTGCCTGTAGTTAAGCGCCATTTCAAGCTTTGAACTTTCTGAGTTAGCAGTGTCTGTAATGACAGGACTTTCGGCATAAGTTCCATTGCCCAGCTGCTGTTGAACGAGCGAAAACTTACTCTTTACATCTTCGTTAGAAGGGTCAACAGCCAAGGCTTTTGAGTACCAGTTCATGGCTTCTTGCCAGTTGGCTTCTTTGTAGTAAGAAACCCCCATGTTAGACAACCCATTGATGTTATCTGGGTTCAACTCAACTACTTTTAAGAAATGCTTACGCGCTATTTCTTGCTGGTTGTTATTGAAATAATACACCCCAATATTGTTCCAGGCATCAACGTAATTAGAGTCGATGGCAATGGTTTTTTTAAATTGCTCAAGCGCTTTGTTGGGCTCATTTAGCAGGTTGTAGCAAACGCCTAAATTATAGTATGAATCAAAGTTTTCAGAAAACAGCTTAATGCTCTTTTTGTAAGCATTAATGGCTTTATTGATGAATTCTGTTCGCTGCACCAAATTTTGGGTAGCAGCACCTTTATCGCGATAAACACTTGCCAAACCCGACCATGTTCTTGAGCTATTTGGTGCGGTTTCAACCCCTGATAAATACAGCGTTTCGTTTGATTCCCAAACCTGGTTTCTATCAAAGGTTTTGAATGAATAAAGCAGCAGAATGATGGCCAAAGGAGCCATAAACTTGGTTTGTGAAACGAGCTTTTTGGAGCCCAAATCAACCTTAGCCAATTTGGCAATTGCTACCACCACTATAACGGCAAATGCCAATGACGGGGTAAACAAAAACCGATCGGCCATGGTTGCGCCAACCAGAATAAAAACGTTAGAAACAATGGCAATGCTGCCAAAGAAAAAGAGAATGGCCCACGCCCAAGTAGTTCGTTTTCTAAGGCCTGAAATGGCCATATATCCCAAGGCCAAAAGCACCGCAATTGCCGCCCAAGTTTGCCAATTACCAAGACCCACTAAGGGTATTTGGCTAATTGAATAATCCCACGATAAGGGATGTGGAAGCACCAATAATTTGAGATATAGCAACAACATGAATAGCGATGAAGCCAATCGCTCCATACCATTTTCAGCTCCAGCCAGCACGTTGTTAATGGGGCTCATATTGGCTTCGAAAGTTCCACTGTCTAAAACACTGGTTCTTATTAAAAAGTAAACCACTAAACCAGCGGACAGTATGCCAAAAACAGGTAGTAACCTTTTAAACTCTTGAGAAATGAAGAAGTAAATAGAAAGTGGAATGAGCACCACAAAAGGTACACTCATTTCTTTGCTTAAAAGGGCTAAAAAGAATGAAAATCCAATACCAATCGCATTTTTTAAGACTGGCTCGCTCAAGAATTTAATGGCGTAAAAAAGAGCGGTCATTACAAACAGAAAGTGCAGAATATCATCTCGGCCTTTAATATTGGCCACCACTTCGGTATGAACCGGGTGGGTCATAAATACAAATGCTATTAAAACCGGCACCCACGCATTGAACTTGGCAAACAACAGCCTTGCATTCTTCCAAACCATAAAACTGCATAGCCCATAAAGCAACACATTTATAAAATGGCTTGGCATGGGTTTGTTGTTAAACAAGGCTCGTTCAATGGCATATGAAGCTAAAACAAGTGGGCGGTACGATTGGTCGTTGGTTCCTATTGAACCTTTAAGAAAACCATTAGAAAATATATCGCCAATTCCTTGAAAACCATTCTGCACGAACTTGTTGCGAAGAAACAAATGGCCATCATCTAGCACGAAGCCATGCCCTAAGGTATTGCCGTATAAAACAAAGGCCAAAATGATAAATGCTACCAGTAAATAGACAGAATTAGACAGCCAACCGCCAGCTACTTTCTGTGATGTTGAATTGTTTTTTTGAGCCATTCTTCCCTACCATTATGCCTAGTGGCAAAAATAAACGAACCTAAAAATGGGCAATGGCTAAACCAGTTTATTTACCTGTTTGGTTAAATGCACCACTGCATCGCCTTGGTTAACAATTGGTGCGTGGTTATTGCAAATTACATAGCCTTCGTGCGGGGCTTGAATCTTTTTTTCGAAATCGCCGTATGGGTTTGAAACCGTGCCAAGTACGGCGCCCTTTTTAACATAACTACCCAATGCCACGCTAGATCTATACATTCCAGAAACCTTAGCACGCACCCAAACTGATTCTTCAATTACAATCATTTCAGCTTCGCCGGCACTCATTTTTGTTTCGGGTTTTAGTTTTCTTATTCCCAAATAGTCCATAACACGCAGGGCACCACTAATGCCAATTGAAGTTACCCTTCTGTCGAGGTTTAGCGTTTTTCCGCCTTCAAAAAGCAAAACGGTTTTGTTCATGGCCGAAGCCGTTTCTCTAAAAGATTTTTCGCGGTCTTTGGCATGCAGAATGAATTTGGCCCCAAATACTTTGGCCAGTTTTAAGGCATCTTCATCTTGAGAATTTACCCTTATTTGAGTATAGTTAAACCTATCGGCACCACCGGTATGGTAATCAATGCAATAGTCTATATGCGGAATAATTTCAGTTACCAAAGCGTGGGCAAACCTGCTAGCCAATGAGCCCGTAGGGCTTCCAGGAAAAACCCTGTTTAGGTCTCGGCCATCTGGCAATGATCTAGCCTGGTTAATAAACCCAAAAATGTTTACAATTGGAATGCAGATTATGGTTCCGCACTCGGGTTTGTTGTAGCCTTTGCTAATAATTTGCCTTACAATTTCAACCCCGTTTATTTCATCGCCATGAATACCAGCGGTGAGCAATAAACAAGGCCCTTCTTTTTTGGCTCTTTCTACAATTACTTGAATTTCTACAGGCGTACCAGTGTGTAGGCGGGCAATATTCATATTAAGCACAGTGCGCTTGCCCGGCTTAATTTCTGTGCCCAAAATGGTTATGGCTTTTCTAATCGACATGCCTTTCTATGTAGCGAATAATGTAGTTGGCAATGTTTTTTCCTGTTGCGGCTTCAATACCTTGCAAGCCTGGAGACGAGTTCACTTCCATAATTTTTGGGCCTGTTTTAGATTGAAGCATATCTACCCCGGCTACGCCCAATCCCAAAGCCCTTGCAGCTTTTAGTGCAGCATTTTCTTCATCTTCAGTTAACTCATAAAGTGTAGCCGTGCCACCGCGGTGCAAATTAGACCTGAACTCTCCTTCTTTACCTTGCCTTTTCATGGCACCAACTACTACACCATCTACCACAAAGGCACGTATATCTGCTCCCTTTGCTTCTTTTACAAATTCTTGCACTATTACCCTGGCTTTTAATCCCTGAAAAGCTTCAAGAACCGACTCTGCGGCACTCTGTGTTTCGGCCAAAACAACACCAACCCCTTGGGTACCTTCTAACAGTTTAATTACACAAGGCACACCAACTTTCTGAATTACGGCATGCACATCTTTAGAGTAGTTGGTAAAAACCGTTTTTGGCAAGCCTAAACCCGCTCTAGAGAGCACTTGCAAGCTTCTTAGCTTATCTCTTGACCGAACCAGAGCTTGCGACTCTACAGTGGTAAAAACTTTCATCATTTCAAATTGCCTTACCACGGCAGTTCCGTAGAAGGTAACCGATGCGCCAATTCTGGGTATTACGGCATCTACACCATCAATAATATCGCCCTGATAAAAAATTTGTGGCTTTTTGCGTTCAATTACAATATCGCATTTGGTGTGGTCTAGAATAATCATTTCGTGACCACGTTTTTCGCCAACTTCTTTTAATCTATTGGTTGAATAGAGTTTAGAATTTCTAGAAAGAATTACAATTTTCATGATAGCCTGGTTTAGGTCTAATTATGTGGTTCTATGCCTATAAAAGTTCAAATTATTTTTGGCCAATTTTTGCCTTAAAAGAAAGGTTGGTTCTGGCGGTATCAACTACAAAGTTTCTACTTAAAAGTGTTCTTCCCAAAAGAACAGGAAATTTCATATCGGCACGGTTGCTTAATGAGAATTTTTGCTTGAATTCTTTGCCAAAAAGCACAATGGTGGTTTCTACCAAAAAGCGCTCTTCAGCAACGCCTGTGCTACTTTTTACCATTTTGGTTGAGTAGTACTTTGTGCTAAAGGTTTGATGCGTTTTGCCTAAATCAAGGCCAAACTCAAGTTGTGGTTTACCATCAACATCAATAACATGAGCAAAATCGCAATGCAGACTGCAACCATAAGCGCCGGTGTCAATTTTTACATCAATATTGGTAAGGCCAAATTCCGTAAAATCTGCCTTGTCTATTCTGCCAATGGTAATTTTTGATGTTGCCATTTTTCTTATACAGGCAAATATGAATCATTAAGGCAATACTTGGTTCTAAATGTAGTGTTCACAGTCATTTAGATTGTACAGTAAACTTGGCTACCTTAAAAGGTGTCTTACTTCATCCCCTTCAAACTCTTCTTAATCAATTTCAACGCCCAATCATAATGGCTGCTGGTGGCGGATATAAGGTATGCACCTAGAGAAGTGGTGCCTGTCCATTTATATCGATTCTTCTCAAAAAGCTCATCATTGGTGTGTTTTTCAATTAATGCAACAACTTGTTGGTGGCTGTTCTCTAATAGCTCTCGCACTTTGGGCAATGGCGTTGCGGAAAATTGCTGGTTTATTTCGCGATTTAAATCACCTGTAGTTTTCCAAGTGTATCCAACGGCTGGAATGTCTGGATTTTGGCCTGCCATGCCTTCGTTGTACCAACGTTGCATCATGTTGTGCCACTCGTGCAAATGGGCTAAAACATCTCTTACATTTCTATTCAAAGTACCAACAGGGAAGTCAGCTACTTGCTTTTCGTCGGGTTGCGAATCGATATAGTTTAAAAGCTTTTGGTAGTTCTTTTGGCTTAAGTCTAGTAGTTCTTGTTTGGTTGTTGGACGTGGCATCTTAAACAGCATTTGGGTTAAACCAAATTTAGCATTGGCATTTTTAATTTATGCTGCATTTTTATAGACTCAAATAGAAAAGCTTAGATGAAATTCCTATTCACAATAATTGTTATTCTCTTGATGGTGGTTTCAGTTTCTGCCCAAACTGAAGAATGCACTTGTACCAAAATTGAGTCGGCCACCACTTGGAATTTCAATTCAGAACAAGCAGACTCAATAGTCTTGGCATTATGCAATTGCCAAATGGATTCTGTTCAATTTAAGCTTTACAACCGCTGGGGACAAAAGTTAGTTGAAGTAAAATCTACAACGCTCAAAAAAGAAGATTTTGGTGAAAACCTGCCAACAACTGGGACCTATTTATGGACTATGTCTTGTTTTTCTGCTCAAAATGGGTTGAAGCAAAGTTTGAGTGGGACAATTACTATTATGCGATAGTTTAACTTACTCAATACTCACCACATAAGTGCCTGCGATATTATCGTGCAAACCCTGCTTGGTTTTAGAGAATACAACAGCTAAAACTGAGATAAGAATAAAAAGGTTAACTAGCTGACTTAACATTCCAGCTCCCATAGATCGTTGCGCCATAGCAAAATCCATAAAACTTTGATTATCTGACATTCCATCATTCCACTAACCGAAAATGCAGCATACAAACCCAGCAGATTTGATACAAGCCATGGCGAATACCTTAAAAGCGCATGAGACTATTGGATATTGTTTAATTCAAATCAACAACTTTAATTGGTTTCGTGTCATCCACATTTTCATAAACACAGATTTTGGGATCCTTAGTTGGTTGTATTAATCTTCCAAACTCTACTGCTAACGAAGCCGGCATTGCTGGTAAAACATGAATGATGCAATCTTTACATATTTCATTTTGAATTTGATTCAATAGTGAACGACATGCTTGAATGAAAGCAGACTTATCCGAGTTCCTTTTGAGAAATCCTTGAACGGGTTTATCCATTGAAAGCTGGTAGATGTGTGGCTCACCTTCAACCATTCCATTGTATTTGTCAAGTCCAAGATAGTCGCTTAGTGCTACCAATAGAATTACATTCTTGTCTTTTCCTTCAACAACCTTTTCGCTTTTATAAATAATTCGTGTGCCAACTTCTTGATCCCATGCCCACTTTTTGTCTGAATCATCTGTTCTCCGTGGCTCATAGACTTGTGCGGTAATTTTATCTCCAATTTGTCTGCCTAAATACATTAGCAATGGCTGTGGAGCTAAACCGAAAATTGAGATATGTTCAATTAAAGTATTGACTATTGCACGATTGATGTCATCAACTGATGATTCGATTTTGCGAAATGCTGCCTTCCATTCGAAATCATTTTGACGGTCAAACCTTCCAACTTCAATTTTAAACCAACTTTCACTAATCTTATCGGGGTAGTATTGGGGTAGAATTGCGTTCTTAATACTCCTTTCCGAGAACATCGTGTGTTGCCCTTTAATTTCAGATGTGAGAATTAATGGCCTTGTTTTTTTCGCTTTTAAATCCAATAGCATCCTAACCCTGCTTATATGCTCTTGTTTCATGGCTTTCAGTTCATCAGCAGGATAAAGTTTTTGCAATATTCCATCATCAATTTCATCATGATGGGGGCCGCAAGTAATCATTATATTACTGGGATCCTGTGCAAGTTTTTCGGAGTTTTCATTTCCTCTAGGACCATCTTCACTTGCCCCAATAATATGAGCCATTTTACTAAAATTGGATTTGTTCATCGTAAGACCATTATACCATAGTGGTTCATTACAACCTCTAAATTGGCATCTGCCAGCTGCTTCAATCCAGACTTGGTCCCTAACATTTTTTGGTATTGGTAGTCTTTTATTTTTCTTATTCATCTCAATAAATACGCTTAATTTTTCCAGTTTTTCTGTTTCCTTCCCAAACCCTTACTTCTTTTATGCCTACAATCACAAAGTATAGATATAGACTTGAGAAAGTTCTTGTTTTCATTATTTCAAGCCAATTTTTACGGTCTTGTTCTGAAGGGCGTGGATAAGATTCGGGATGCGTGTGCCATTCACCTAAATAATTGCAGGTGCCATTACTTGCTTCCCAGTTCTTAGTTATTAACCTCTGATGCATTTTTTCTTCTCTAATGAAAGAATATCGTTCTCTTTTATCTCCAATCATGGGTACGGTCACCTTATCAACCACAAGGTTCTTTGAACTGATAATAAACCTGCCTAAAAGAACTCCACCTGCTTCTAGCTTCTCTTTGCTATCTTGTTTATATGCCCGCATTCGAGCAAGTGGCTCTTCATCAATTTTTAGCATTCCCTTATTTGACATTTTCCAGATCATGAATTTAGTTGCAATGAACGCATTTAGGGTTTACAAAATCATACTTTAGTTTATCCATCAATTCTTGATCTTGTTGAAGGTACCTGTTTGAAAGATTGAAACCATTTCCAACAAACTCATCACTTTCACCTTTCCATGACCGGATATTAGGCTCAACTTCTTTATCGGTCAAATATGCAATACACTGTCTAGAAGCTAAGTCAGCTGTTCTACTAGAGTCAAGGGCGTTATATGGTGTAAACACTTCACCGCAACCCAGATGTTTCTTGTGGAAAGGTTTCGGTTGGTCTTGAGATGCAAATGATGCTAAGTTGTACAACTCAGGGTACAAGCATTTGTAACATCCCTTTTTATCAGGGACACTTAATTGGGAATGGCCACCTATACCATAGGGTTCGTTCCAAGCAACTATAAGTGAAAGTTCTTTTTCAATACAAAGCTGATTCAAGAACATATTTACTGTTGGGTCTCCTGTTGCTGATATTACAAGGTCAAATTGATTTAATTCAGCCCCATGTTGCTCCAAATAATTTTCTAAACTGACAGAATAACTGGTCACCTTAGTGTTAAGGTAGTTTTTGTTAAGAAACTCCTTCATTGCGGCAACCTTTGATTTGTAAGCATATTCAAATCCTATAGCAAAACGATGAATATTCTCAAGTGAGAATAAATCATTATCAACCAAGGTGATGCTGCCTAATCCCATTTTAGCTAGATTAAGAGCAACATGGCTGCCGACAGATCCGCAACCAACTAATAGCACCTTTTTACTTTGAAGCTCAATTTTGGCACCTGACCTAGGTAAAAATGCGGAGGGGTCGAGTCTTCCGATATTAAGATATTCCATTTTCCACCCACTTTGCTCATGTAAAAGTGGATGGTCACTATTTCGCGGAACAAGTCTTACACCGGCTAATATTGAGTTGCCTGTTATTCTAGGTACGCTGAATACAATATATTTAATCGATATAGGGTTTAATTCATCCAAAATGTCCTGTACACAATCCCAAACATCATCATCTACGTGCTCTTCAAGCCAGTTAACAAATCTATCAGCAGTCCATTGCTCATCGTATTTCGGAGGAATCAGTAGCTTCTTATTATTGAGCGGTATATAAATTCCTGTTTCAGACTTTACTTTACTCCTTTTATTACCTAAGCTTCGGACGTCATCGGAATCTTTAAGAATAAGCTTTTGGTCATTGCCTTCAACCACAATTAGTTTAGGACTATCTGTTATTTCTATAAAAGAATGAACTGTTTTGCTTGATACGTTTACATTTCTCTCCCAAAACACGTGGAAATCTTCTCTAAAGTCTTGGTGATTTGTGCCTATTAAACCATCCTTCAAAGTTTGGACAGCTAATTCTACTGACGCTTGAAAAACGACTTTTGGCTCATCTCTATTTACATAAACACTCTCTTTTTCTAAATAACAAATTGCTGCATTTGGCTCTATGTGCGGTAGAAATCCAAGAGCATCGTATTTTTTTAAAATGAATTTAGGAAGATGATTTGGAAACCATTTGGTCACAATTAGAGTAACCCGTACTTTTTGTTTATCGACTAGCAAATCGCATAGTAGTACATATAAGGGCTGAAATGATTTGAAAGGCAATAAATCATCAAAATCTGCAACAAATTCAATTTGTTCAGTCTCATCGATGTATTTCTTAATAAGAGTCTTATCCATCCTAGGCACTCTCGCTTTTACCTGGAAAGGCCAATGTCCTTTTTTGTGCAGTAAGTTCTTTGTCTACTATTGGAAAATCA